>JANOUF010000143.1:0-8115 GCA_031416685.1 Bdellovibrionales bacterium | reverse complement strand
ATGGGCTGATTCTTCATTTTATCCGGAATGTCTTTTGGAATCGGAAAGCGAATATCGCCACGCATGAGTACGACCTCTCTCACCACAGGATGCATGAGAAATGCTTGTTCTAATCCGCGTCTGACTGTCTCAACCTCTGGTAGTTCTGGCATTAGTGCCTTAACCTTTTTTTCATGCTCTCTTCTGTCCGTTTCTCGATTAAACATCAGGAAAATTATGTGACTTTACGCCAGAACGAACTGCATCCATGTGGCGATCGATCGCTTATGTTTATGCCCATGACGTTCGATCGAAAACGCTATCTTACTGACAATACTCTATAAGCGGCGCTTACTCCTCAGTGATAATCCTCAATTCAATTTTTTTAGCGATTGAGGCCAATAGCTCGGAGAGCAAATGACCCGTGAAACTATATCGATTCGCCCCAGCAGTAAACGGCTCCGTAAATTAAAGCTGCAGAGCTCGGCTGCCAAAAAAATGGGCGCGCTCGAAAAGTTTCGGCGGATGGCCACGGTCATCCAAGATTCTAATGACGCGATCACATTCCAAGATCTTGAAGGCAATATATTAGCTTGGAATGCAGGCGCTGAAATCATTTACGGTTACTCGCAAGCCGAAGCCCTGCGGATGAATATCGTGGATACGGTTCCTAAGGAATACCAAGCTGAGGCTCGAGGCTTCCTTGCTTCTTTAAAACGCGGCGAGCTTGTGACCAACTTAGAGACCAAGCGTAAACATAAAGACGGACGCATTATCGATGTTTGGTTAACTAATACGAAGTTAACGGACGACAAAGGGAAACTCACCGGCATCGCCACAACCGAACGTGATATCACGGAGCAAACGAGAACGCTCGAAAAGTTCCGGCGGATGGCCACGGTCATCCAAGATTCTAATGACGCGATCACATTCCAAGACTTAGACGGAAAAATCTTAGCGTGGAACCGTGGCGCAGAAATTATGTACGGTTTCTCTGAGGCCGAAGCGCTCAGCATGAACGTCGTCGATACGGTACCGAAAGAGTATCAAGAAGAAGCTCGCGGGTTCCTCGCTTCGCTTAAACGAAGTGAACTTGTACCGAACCTTGAAACAAAGCGTAAACACAAAGACGGACATATCATCGATGTTTGGCTGACGAATACAAAGTTAACCGATGAAAAAGGAAATTTAACAGGAGTCGCCACGACCGAACGCGATATCTCGGAGCGCATGGGTTCGCTTGAAAAGTTTCGACGGATGGCCACGGTCATTCAAGATTCCAACGATGCGATCACGTTTCAGGATCTTGAAGGCAATATTTTGGCGTGGAATCGTGGCGCAGAAGTTATCTACGGCTATTCGCAAGCGGAAGCTCTGAGTATGAACATCGTCGATACAGTGCCGACGGAATATCAGGAAGAGGCTCGCGGGTTTTTAGCTTCTTTAAAACGCGGCGAACTTGTGACTAACTTAGAGACCAAACGTAAACATAAAGACGGACGCATCATTGATGTTTGGCTAACCAATACAAAGCTAACTGATGACAAGGGCAAGGTTACTGGCATTGCCACCACCGAGCGCGATATTACTGAGCGAAAGCAATCCGAAGCCTCGCTTCGCGAAAAATTTCGAGAGTTAGACTATTTGCGTGAAGGTCAAATTGCTCTCTCCGAGAGAATGCGTGGAGAACAAATCATCTCGCGCCTTGGACAAAGTATTCTAAGCCATTTGGTTCCGTTTACGATTGCTCAGGTCGGCGCCTTTTACGTGGTTTCGGACGATAAAAAGATTCAAAAAGTCAGTGGCTATGCGCTTGCAAGAAGCGAAACGCCGGATCGACTGATCGAATTCGGCGAAGGTCTCGTGGGCCAAGTCGCAGTCGAGAAACGCTCGCTTCTGCTTGAAGACGTGCCACCTAGTTACTTCAACAAAATTGAATCAGCACTCGGCGAAATGGTTCCACGCTCGCTGCTCATCTGCCCGATCCTTTATGAAGGTAAAGTTACCGGAGTGATCGAGCTAGGATCACTGCATCCATTCACCGAACATCAAAGGGCTTTTTTGAGTCACGTTGCTGAGAATATCGGTATCGCGATTAACACTTCAGATGTTCGTAAGAAAGTTCAGATTCAAAACGAAGCACTCAACAAAGCTCAAGTTCTCCTCGAAGAAAAAGCAAATGAAGTGCAGCGTGCAAGCCAGTACAAAACAGAGTTCCTTGCCAACATGTCACATGAGCTGCGTACGCCATTAAATAGCTCACTCATTTTGGCGAAGCTTTTAATGGACAATGCTAAAGACAACTTAACCGAGGAACAGATTCAGTATGCGGCAAGCATTTATTCTTCAGGTAATGATCTACTAAGCTTGATCAACGACATTTTAGATCTCTCCAAAGTTGAAGCAGGCAAGCTCGACATAAGAATCGAAGAAGTCTCTGTCAGAAAAGTTATCGACGGCCTTAAACAAACGTTCCAATCTCTGGCTCGGGAAAAGACTTTGGATTTTCAGATCAGTCATGACTTGAATATGCCACAATCATTCTTTACCGACCGCCAGCGCCTCGATCAGATTCTGAAAAACCTGGTCTCTAACGCTTTGAAATTCACCGAGACAGGCTCGGTTAACGTCCGTTCATTTAAACATTCCTCAGGGATGCTCGCGTTTGAAGTCAGCGATTCGGGAATTGGAATACCGAAAGAACAACAAGCCATTATATTTGAAGCCTTTAGGCAAGCCGACGGCACCACGAATCGAAAGTATGGCGGAACTGGTCTCGGTCTTTCGATTTCGAGAGATCTCGCTAAACTCCTTGGCGGATCGATTGAGGTATTCAGCGAGCCTGGTAAAGGGAGCCGGTTCACTCTGATTTTGCCGGCCACGAGCCAGGCAACAACTCCTTCGCCTAACGAAGTCGTTGAACCGATCTTTGCCAGAGGCAGCGTTAGCAATAAGCAAAATTTCCGTCCGCATTCTCTTCCGTTCGAAGACGATCGGGCTAACCTTGATATCGGGGACCGAACAATTCTCGTGATCGAAGACGACGTCGAGTTTGCAAAAATTCTTTTTGGTATTGCGCACGAAATGAAGCTTAAGTGCATCGTAGGCCAAACGGCCGACGAAGGCTTTGAAATGGCACTTGAGTATAAACCAAACGCAATTTTACTCGATATCGTGTTGCCGGATCATTTAGGGCTTACGGTTCTGGACCGACTAAAAGAAAATTCAAAAACTCGCCACATCCCTGTGCAAGTGATCTCGGTCGCAGATTATGCTACCGCGTCGCTTCAAATGGGAGCAATTGGCTTTCTTCAGAAGCCCGTAAAGCACGGCGATCTCAAAACAGCTTTCAAAAAACTCGAGCAAAAATTCGACCAGAAACTCAGCCGCGTACTTGTCGTTGGCCATGATCCCGTTCAGCGTTCAGTCATCTCGAGTCTCATCCAAATTTCTGACTCCGAACTAAGCGAAGCTGCCTCGGCGACGGAGGCTTTCAGCGAACTTAAACTGAAGCCATACGACTGCGTAATCATGGACCTGACTTCTCCGCACGTTTCAGGCGTAAAACTCCTAGAGATGATGTCGGAACAAAAGATGGGGTCGCCACCGACCATCGTCGTCTACACGCCTCCAATTGCTTCGGAAGAGCAAGAAATAGCACTTAAGGGAGCTGCAAAGAATATCCGTATTAGACGAGCACGTTCGCCCGAGCGCCTACTTGATGCTGTTGCCGTAGTCCTCCATCGTGATGAATCAAAAATGACTCCGGTACAGCGGCAGATTATCAAATCGGTGCGCAATCGCGAGCAGAGTTTCGGAGGCCGAACCATTCTCGTTGTCGATGATGATATTAGAAATATTTTTGCCATGACGAGCGCGCTTGAACAAAAAGGTGCCACAATCGTGGTCGCACGAAATGGCTACGAAGCTATCGAACGGCTGGAACAAAATCCTAATATTGATCTAGTTCTCATGGATATTATGATGCCCGAAATGGACGGCTACGAAGCGACCAGGCAGATCAGAAAACAAAAGCGTTTTGCTAAGCTTCCAATCATAGCGGTTACCGCTAAAGCGATGAAAGACGATCTCGAAAAATGCATGCAAGCCGGTACAGATGACTATGTCTCGAAGCCCGTAGACCTAGACAAATTGCTGTCGCTAATACGCGTTTGGATTCCGGCGGCTAACCAATGATAGCATTGCCAGTTGACACGGAAAGTCTGCCTCAGCCTTCCCTTGAGTTGTTCAATATCTTAATCGTCGATGACGTTAAAGATAACTTGCTTGCCCTCAGCGCTATCCTAGATCGACCTGATGTCAGCATTCACCAGGCACTCTCCGGTGAATCTGCGCTGGAACTGATACTACAGCATGATTTCTGCCTAGCGATTCTAGATGCACGCATGCCGGGAATGACCGGCTTTGAACTGGCCGAGTTGATGCGTGGAGCGAAGCGCGCAAAGAACATTCCAATTATCTTCGTGTCCGCGACGGCAAGACACGAGCATTTCTCGTTCAAAGGTTATGAAAGCGGAGCCGTTGATTTTCTGTTCAAGCCGCTCGATACGCAAGCCGTACAGAGTAAGGTCAATGTCTTCATTGAGCTCCACAGACAAAAGCTTGAACTGAAATCACAGCTTGAAACAATCACTGACCTCATGAAAAGTTTAAACGAATCAAAGAACCTGGCCGAACAAGCAAACCTTTCAAAGAGTCAGTTTTTAGCAAACATGTCTCACGAAATCCGAACGCCCATCGGTGCAATCTTGGGATTTACTGATCTCATGAAAAATGACACGAACACGGCTGAAGAAAATCGATCGTATATGAGCATCGTCGATCGTAACTCCCAGCACCTCTTGCGGTTGATCGATGACATTCTCGACTTGAGCAAAGTTGAAGCCGGGATGATGGCCACAGAGAGTATTGAATTCTCGCTGCCGGAGTTGTTAAGTGATTTCGACGCGGTGATGTCGTTTAGAGCACGTGACATCGGAGTCGAGTTTCGATTGGTCTTAGAAACCCCGATTCCCGAAGTCATTTGCTCGGATCCAATTCGGATCCGACAGATTTTAAACAATGTTGTAGGCAACGCACTTAAGTTTACTTCAAAGGGATCTGTCGCACTTGGAGTTCGATGGTCTGCGCCAAGTTTGAATTTTTCAATTGTCGATACTGGAGTGGGAATTTCAAAGGAGCAGGAGGAACGACTCTTCAAGCCTTTCTCTCAAGCTGATATTTCAACCACGCGCAAATTCGGCGGCACTGGCCTGGGACTCGTTTTATCTAGGCGCCTAGCCGAAACGTTGGGCGGAACACTTCTGCTTGCCGCGAGCTCCGAAGGCTCCGGAAGCACATTCCATTTCCAAATGCAGCCGGCACTGGCCCCTGGAGCGAGGCTTGTGGGATCTGAAGCCTTACGCACGGACTTACACCTACAAAGAATAAATAAAGACAATCCACTTTCATTGGTTGGGATGAAGATTTTATTGATAGAGGACTCGCCGGACAATCAGATCTTGATCACTATGTATCTCAGCAAAGCAGGAGCAATTGTCACAGCAGTTTCAGATGGTGCACAAGGTGTTGAGCGCGCCCTCGCAGAGAATTTCGATGTGCTTTTAATGGACATTCAGATGCCAGTTCTTGATGGCCACGAAGCTACAAAGAAACTCAGGCAGTTGAATTATTCTAAACCTATCATCGCCCTTACTGCTCATGCGATGAAAGCCGAGCATGACAAATGTTTTACTTCGGGGTTTTCGGAGTTTTTGACGAAGCCAATCGAAAAAAAGCGTTTGATTGATGTGTTAGTTGGTTATCTCAACTAACCTTTTTTAAAATCATTCGCGCCAGCACACCCACAAGCACGGGCTCTGCAGTGTTCAACGATTTGACGGATGTTGGCTTGGCTTTGTCATTCCGTTACCGGGTAGGGTTTAAATTTGCCTTGTTCGATTCTGCAGGCATGCAGATTGAACACCTAAAGGCCATGAACCATCTCCGAGTTTTCATTGTGTTAGTTGCTATCTGCTCGTTCGGCTTCTCCGCACTTGCCGACGATGTCTGCCCCGCTGATGGTGAATGGAAGCCAGGCTATGAGTACCTCTACCCTAGCTTCTGTCGCCCGCGCGACCAGCGGCCCGCCCAAGACCTTCAAACATTCGACTTAGGAAAGTATCGTCTTCGCGGTCTGCCGCCACCCCCAACGGCCGACAACAATCATAGCTTAGTACAGGACACAAAATATTTGGGAGCGCTTACGGGCGCGATGCTTGGCTTAATGCAAACTCTCCCGCCTGAGGTTGCCGGCTGGACAGAGACCAATGAAAGTTTTTTTGCAGTTTGGGAAAAAAACGTCCACAGTCTTCCGCACATGGACAAGGATAGTTGGCTTTGGAACTACGTTGCGCACCCAATTGCGGGGGCGAGTTACTACCGAGTCTGTCGGGATAAAGGCTACAAGTTTGGTCAATGTTACCTCTACTCATTTTTAGTTTCGGCATTACTTTGGGAATACGGCTTTGAAGCCGCCGTCGAGCGTCCGTCGACTCAGGACCTTATTATCACTCCGACTGCTGGTGCGATCCTTGGCGAGATAATGACCGTGCTCGCAAAAGAAATTCGCGCCCACGATGGCAGGGTTCTGGGCTCAAAGGCGCTAGGCACTACTCTCCTTGGAATGCTAAACCCGATGGGGACCATGATTAACGGACTTCGCGCAGTAGTCGATCCAGCGGGTGAGCGTTTAAACGCCGAAACCTTTTTTCGTTACGGCATTTCAAATCCGTATCGGTATGGCCAACTGCCCACTCAAATTCCTACTGACCCGCGACAAACCACATCACGTATTGAGTTTGGTGTACGCATAAAATTAAAGCCAGGCTGGGAACAAAAGTTTCTTCGTTCCTTCTAATCGGCTAGTCGCCTCGCCCAATAAATTCCGCTACAATTGACCTATGCCTCGCGTTTCGCAGTATCACGCCCAACTTCATGACAGCCCCACGCTCAAAAAATACCGTGAGCTTCTCGGCGTGAGCGAGTCCGCTTCGAACGATGAATTAAAAAAAGCTTACCACGGCCTCGCCTTTCTCTATCATCCCGACCGAAACTCCGACCCGCAAGCGCAGCAACAGTTCCAACAAGTTCGCGAGGCGTTTGACTGTTTAACGGATCCACAACGCGTGCAATCACTTAAACAAAATCATCTCAAAGAACGGCTCTTTGACTTTTGCATTGAAGGGATTGATATCAGTTTTGGCGCGTTCTTTGGCCATCGCATTTTCGTCGCCGGCGATAAGCCACTTCCACGAGAGATGCGCATCGGACGCGATCCTGGTCCCGATCCGCAATACGTCGAAAAAGTTTATGTCGAAGAAGACCGATCGATCCTCGATCACTCAGCGTATGACTCAATTGAAGTGGTCTATGCGGGCCGATTCAATTCCAGTAGTGACGAAACACGACTCAAAGAACAACGAGTGACGACTCAAGGCCAACTACCTTGGGTTTTGGTTAACAACAAGGGCATCCTTGAGTTCTTAAGCGGTGATTACGAAAAGGCTTTGCGTTCGTATGTCGATCTCAACGAACGGATCGCCAACAATATTATTTTCATGTACCGCGAGGCACTCTGCCGAATCATTCTCGCATTTCAAAACCCTGAGCGAACTCTTTTCGGTGGAAAACGACCGAATCGTGCAAACCTTAAAAAGGGTATACAGCTATTAAAGCGATGCATTTATATTGGAGAAAATCGCGAAGTCGGAAAACAGCAATGCGTGTTGATCCGAAAAATATTGGCCGATGTGCTAGCAAAGAGTGGATCCAAGCGCGCTGCCAAAAATATTTGGAAACAAGTTCGAGGGCTTCAACCGAATTCAGTCGAAGCCAATCTCAAAAGCGGAGCAAAGGCGAAAGCTGCGATGCTCGTCGAAAAGAAAACAAAAATCGCAGCCAAGCAAATCCATCGGGGACAATTAAGAGGACTATTGAAAAGTGGACTATTAAAAAATGGCCAGATAAAAAGTGGGAATCAAAATTAACGTAACGTTGAAGTGCGATCTCATAAGTATTTGAGATATGTGCGCTCAGTATCAATTCTAAGAACTGGTTGAGTACGAACAGGTCCGG
>JANOUF010000142.1:0-6676 GCA_031416685.1 Bdellovibrionales bacterium | reverse complement strand
CGCGCCGACACCGCTCACTTAACCGACACCGCTCACGTGACTGACTCGAGATCACTCTCGACTGATTCTGCTCACGGTAAGTGGTGCATTTCCTTCATCACCTTCATCGCCTGCTCCTCAGGAATCGGCTCCAGCGAATGCCCAAGCACGTCGAGCACGTACTTCTTACTCCGCATACCAACGAGAATGCAGTTAACCCCACCGAGACTGCGATACACACGCAAGACTTTGTTTGAAAGAGGGGAATCAGGTGCAAGCGCTTTTGCATGAGTCACCACTTGCTGGGCTAAAATCAGCGATTTTTCAGCGGCCAAATTCTCAAGCATCATCGTGATGAGCTCTAAAAACTCGCTTACTAATTGGCGATATTCGCGCGCCCATACGGGAGATTGCTGCTCGACACGCTGGAGTGTCTGATGAAGCTGCGGGATTTGCATTCGAAGTAACTCACGCCATTGCATGAGGTCCGAAATTTCGCTTAAGCGGTCGCGCAGTAGGTGTCCCCAGTTTAAGTTTTGTTTTAAGCGCTCGTTGGGAATATTGTTTTCAAGCTCAATGACTTGTCCCATGACCCCGTGCATACGGCCCTTCACATCTACTGAATCGTGAGTCGAGAATGAAGTGAGTCGCACTAAACGACCGCGGTGGCCGGCGTTGAATGGCCTATTAATCAGAGTTGCGAGTTTTAACTCCTTCGCTCTTTCCAGAAGAGTTTTTCCGCTGTTGTTTTCATTTACCGTGGCGCCAGGTTCAAAAACATTGAGCGGGAATTGAATGACGGCAAAGTGATGCGCTTTTTTAATATCGACTGCCATCGCCCAGCAACTGTCGAGCGAAGTGAACTCTTGCTTATTGCTTGGCTCAGGAAATGTATTCGATGAAATTCCGTAAAAGCGAATTCGTTTTCTCTCAACTTCTTTTTCAAGATGTTCGAACGCGCGTTTAATACGAGCCTCGTACTCCGTGCGATCAGTGGACGTGTGTAGGTAATATTCGGGATTATGAAGCAAACAAACGTCGAGCGTTTGTAGCCCTAAGCGGTTCAAACTTTGCGTGAGTTGTTCTTCGATGTATTCCGGCGAAATATTGTGCCAGCAAGATTCATCGTACTCGACCATATCAGGATACGCGTTGCCAGCGTCAGCACGAGCGCGCGCTTCGTCAAGATTCGGTCCTTGAACGTATCCAATCTTGCTTATGACTACGATTTCTTCTCTCTTGATTTCATTTTTTTCGACCATCTCACTGAGCACATCACCGATCAACCGCTCGGAACTGCCGTGCATGTAGTTCGTGCTGGTGTCGATGAGGTTTACTCCAGATTTTAAAGCAAGCTGAAGTGCTTCACGATGTTCCGGATCGTGTTGCGTGACACGGTAAGTGCCAAAGCCAACTGGTGAAACACTTAAACCTGTTTTGCCGAATGCAACAGGCACAGATTTTTTATGGCGTTCGAGGTACGCGAGGGTACTTTCAGGTTTTGCCCATCCAGAAATCATTATTGGATCCGATTCTCAACTAAATCGCGAACCACGTTGGGATCCGCAAGGGTGGAAGTGTCACCAAGTTGGTCTGGTTGGTTTTCGGCGATCTTACGCAAAATCAGACACATGATTTATCCAGAGCGTGTATTTGGTAAACCCGGTGCCCACTGAAATTTATCAGGAGCTGCGATAGGGCTAATAGCATTTCTAACGAATAGTACGAGATCTTTACGAAGGTCCTCGGTGGATGTCACTCCAGCTTTAAGTGTGACAAACGCATAGATGCCTTGACCCTTAATGTCGTGCGGATATCCAACCACGGCCGCTTCTGCAACGGATGGGTGGCCAACCAGCGAACTTTCAATTTCGGCTGTTCCAAGCCGATGGCCCGAAACGTTGAGTACGTCATCGACTCGTCCCGTGATCCAGTAGTAACCGTCTTCGTCTCGTCGGCAACCGTCGCCAGTAAAATATTTCCCGGGAAAAGTTGAGAAGTAAGTTTGTTCGAACCGTGCATGGTCGCGATACACAGTTCGCATTTGACCTGGCCAGCTTTGCGTTAGGCACAAGTTTCCGCTGGCAGCGCCTTCCAAGACTTTACCTTTGTCATCGACAAGACATGGACTCACGCTAAAAAACGGCAAGGTTGCGGAGCCTGGCTTTTGCGCAATCGCACCCGGAAGCGGAGAAATTAAAATGCCACCGGTTTCCGTTTGCCACCAAGTATCGACAATCGGGCAGCGTCCTCCACCGACAACTCGATGATACCAAAGCCATGCTTCAGGATTGATCGGCTCACCAACAGAGCCCAGCAAGCGAAGGGAGCTGCGCGAAGTTTTTTTCACGGGCTCGTCGCCCTCACGCATGAGCGCGCGTATCGCAGTAGGTGCCGTGTAGAAAATGTTTACTTTATGTTTGTCGATGACTTCCCAGAACCGAGAAGTCGTCGGGTAGTTTGGAACACCCTCAAACATCAAGGTCGTCGCACCATTTGCGAGAGGACCGTAAACAATGTAGCTGTGCCCGGTGACCCAGCCGACGTCGGCCGTGCACCAATAAACATCGCCTTCATGATAATCAAAAACGAACTGATGCGTGAGGCTTGCATAAACCAAATAGCCGCCAGATGTGTGCAAAACGCCTTTTGGTTTATTGGTCGAGCCGGAAGTGTACAAAATAAAAAGTGGATCTTCTGCATCCATTTCTTCGATTGGGCAATCTGATGAAACTGATCTCACCGCTTCGTGGTACCAAATATCACGACGGTCAACCATCGGCACCTGATTGCCGGTGTGCTTTATGACAAGGACACCGCGCATTTGGCCGCACTTCTCGAGTGCCGTATCGACATTTCGTTTGAGTGGAATTGTTTTTCCTGCGCGAAGGCCTTCGTCAGCGGTAATGACAAATTCACTAGCGCAATCTTGTACGCGATCTGCAATTGAATCCGGCGAGAAACCGCCGAACACGACCGAGTGAACTGCGCCGATACGTGCGCAGGCAAGCATTGCATAAGCTGCCTCAGGAATCATCGGCATGTAGATCGTAACTCGGTCGCCTTTTTTGACACCCATCTGTCGAAGTACGTTACCCATGCGACCGACTTCTTCATGGAGTTGTCGGTAAGTAATTTTTTTTGATGGAGTATTCGGATTGTCAGCTTCCCAAATAATTGCGACTTGATCGCCACGAGTTTTTAAGTGCCGCTCGGTACAGTTGTACGCAACATTGAGTTTTCCGCCGGTGTACCACTCGATATGAACAGGTCGATCAAAAGTGCAGTTACTCACGCGAGAAAAGGGCTTTATCCAGTCGATACGCTTGGCTTGCTCACCCCAAAACTGATCTGGGTTTGAAAGCGAAGCACTATACATGCTCTCGTATTTTTCACGATTCAGATGGGCGCGTTCGGCCCAAGCCGGATCGACTGGAAAAATCTCATCACTTAGCTGGCTATTTAGCTGGTCATTTTTTGGGGACGAGTGACTCATAAATTTGATCCCATGGGATTTCTTTTTGTTCGCCTTTAGCAAGATCTTTTACGACGACGATATTTTTTGCGATTTCGTTATCGCCGATAATCAATGCGACTTTCGCTCCAACTTTATCTGCGCGTTTCATGCGTTTTTGCATGTTGCCGCTATATCCAAGATCGACTGTTAAGCCTTTCTCTCGAAGTTCATGCGCAAGCTTTAAAGCTTTTTGCTCGGCGACTTCACCCATCGGGACAATCGCGATCGGCGAGGTTTCGCTTGGCAAATCTTTTACCATCATCGCAATACGGTCGGTGCCACACGCCCAGCCAACGCCCGGGGTTTGCGTGCCACCCATGCTCTTGATAAGCCCATCGTATCTACCGCCCGCGATAACTGCACTTTGTGCCCCGAGTTCTTCGGTTGTGATCTCGAAAACTGTGTGGCCGTAATAATCCAAACCTCTCACGAGCATTGGATCGATCACAAACGGAATGCCGAGCGACTTTAATCCATTTTGTAAATCCGAAAAGAATTTTTGAGACGTCTCGTTTAGAAATTTTTCGAACAACGGGGCACCCTTGATCACTTCTTGGTCGCCCTCGTCTTTAGAGTCCAGAATTCTCAGCGGATTTTTTTCTAACCGAGTTTTGCTGTCTTCAGAAAGCCGCGCAACATGGCCGCGTAAGTAGTCGACTAAGGCGGTGCGATAGCTATTGCGACTCTCTTGATCACCAATCGTATTAATTTGAACTTTGACTCGTGAATCGAGTTTCAATTCACGCAAGATCTGCCATGCACACGCGATCACTTCGATATCCGCTTGAACACCGTCAACACCGATCAGTTCAACGCCGAATTGGCTGAACTGACGATAGCGACCTTTTTGCGGTCGTTCGTAGCGAAACATTGGGCCGCTGTAGAAAAGTTTAAGCGGAATATTTTGCGCTAGGCCGTTGTTGATGAAAGCGCGGGCAACGCCTGCGGTGCCCTCGGGGCGCAAAACGACATCATCGCCTCCGCGATCTTGGAACGCGTACATCTGCTTTGAAACGATATCGCTCGTGTCACCCAAGGTTCGTGCGAAAACAGCAAGTGGTTCAATAACTGGAGTTTCGATTTCTTGAAAACCATAAAGCTTAACGATGCGCAAAGCAGTCGCAGCGACAAATCGCATTTGTCGTAACTCATCACCAAGAATATCTCGCGTGCCCCGGATAGGCTGAAGCGACATCAAACGCTCCTTGAAAGTAAAAGTAGGTTCAAAAGAGCATGTATCTTGCCCTTATTGACTATGGGTGTTCAAGGCTTTAAGTAGTTCCAAATCGCTAATTTTCAAAGGGAATCAATGGGTCAGAATGATCGACGTCGTACAAAGCTGAGCGTCAACGTCAATAAGCTTGCGACCCTGCGCAACTCCCGAGGCAAAAACAATCCTGACGTTCTAAAAATGAGCCTGGAAATCGTGCGATTAGGTGCCGATGGGATCACGGTCCATCCGCGTCCCGATGAGCGCCACATTCGAAAAAGTGACGTCTATGCGTTGCGCCCGCAACTCAATGTTGAGTTTAATATTGAAGGCTATCCGAGCGAAGATTTTTTGAAAATGGTTTGTGAAGTGAGAGCAAATCAATGCACGTTGGTACCTGATCCGCCAGAAGCCTTGACCTCAAACGCTGGTTGGAATGTCTCGGAAAATGCGAGTCTTTTGAAAAAAGCAACTGAGCAACTTCACGCTCATAAAGTTCGAGTGTCTGTGTTTGTTGATCCACGAACGACATTTGAAAATGACTTCAAGTTATTACAGGAAATCGGAGTCGACCGGGTTGAGCTTTACACTGAAGAGTACGCTGAAAGCTACGGCACCGCTCGCCAACATGAGGTCACACAAATCTATAAGCGCTCGGCAGAATACGCTCGGCGATATGGACTTGGAGTCAACGCTGGCCACGACTTGAATACAGACAATTTACGGTATTTGGTTGAACAAATTCCCTTCATCGAAGAAGTCTCCATCGGGCATGCGCTGATCGTCGATGCGCTGTCCTGGGGGATCGAATTGACAATCCGGAATTATTTAGAGTGTTTGAGCACTTAACTGCCAACGCATCGCGTTTCCTGACACAATCCTGACAATCGTTTGGCCCTCGGCTACTGGTATAAATACGGGACATGAACGACGTTTCAAAATCCAAAAATAGGCCGGCTAAATTAAGCCGTCGAGTTGATACGCGTAGAAGCGATCGCATTTTCTATTGGATTTTGAAAGGGCTTGCTTGGGGCATGATCGCAATTTTAGTCGGCATCGTAGTGATGTTGGCTGAGCTCGCTTTGCCAGCGCTTAAAACTTTCGGATTTAGATTTTTCACTGTCGATGATTGGAATCCGCCGATGGAAATCTTCGGCGCACTTCCTTTTATTTTCGGCACGCTCGTTTCAAGTCTGATTGCGCTTGTTATCGCAACTCCAATTTCAATTGGTGTTGCACTTTTTCTAACTGAACTTGCACCAGCTCCCATTGCTAAAGTCGTCGGGTTCCTAGTGCAAATGCTTGCAGCCATCCCTTCAGTTGTATACGGCCTCTGGGGAATATTTATTTTAAGTCCGTATATGATGAACACCGTTCAGCCGATGCTGATGCGAAACCTCGGGCCTGAATCAACTGTTGGACTGCATTTATTCTCAGGTCCTGCGTACGGCTTTGGTCTTCTCACGGCGGGCGTTGTTCTTGCGATCATGATTACACCGACAATTTCGGCAATCAGTCGCGAGGTGTTTACCAACGTACCATCGCAAATTCGTGAGGCAAGTCTTGCACTCGGTGCAACTCGCTGGGAAATGATCAAGATGGCGGTTATCAAAACCAGTCACTCAGGTCTTCTCGGTGCGATCATCTTAGGATTGGGTCGCGCCCTAGGTGAAACGATGGCGGTTGCGATGGTCATCGGGAATCGAAATGAAATTCCAAATTCGATTTTGAAGCCAGCTCAAACGATGGCTTCTGTCATCGCGCTTGAATATCCTGAAGCAAGTGGAATCCATATGAGCTCTCTTGCGGGAGTTGGTTTGGCGCTTTTCGCCGTCAGTATTTTCGTCAACTCAATCGCTCGGTTCATTATCTGGCGTGTCGAGGGAGGTCGGCAGTGAAGTTACGCCTTTCCCTTCGCGATCGCAGTCGGCGGGTCAGCAACGTTGTGTGGCTCGCAATGTTGAGTTTGC
>JANOUF010000141.1:0-9544 GCA_031416685.1 Bdellovibrionales bacterium | reverse complement strand
CAGAGAGTGAGTAAGCCGAGCGTCGATTTTTTATTTGTTGAAACTCCTGCTGTAAAATCAGGCGGAAGTCGCGGGCGGCAAAAAATTCGGAAGAATTCATGCGTCGATCCTGTACATAAGTAGTTTAATCTTCAAGCTCTTTGAGTGTTGGCGCATCGCTCCGGCACAACCAATCACTCCAAACTTTTAAGGCTAGAAACCTCTGCGGGACTTGCACGCCTCAAAGATCGCCCGCACCTTTGTGTAAACAAATCTTAACTATCCTTAGGGGGATTAATGAAAGTGCTTCTTTTAGCAGCAATGATTACTGCAACGTTCGCAGTTCAACAAGCTTCAGCCGGCGTATGTAATATGTCGAACTGTCAGTTCGGCATAACCTCTGATTCTGGATATTCAGTGGGATGTGCATACACAAGCTATTTGTGTAACTGCGCAGATATAGCAAGTTATAAAGGCGTTCCGTACCGTATTCAATTTAGTAGCCCTGGTCCGTCGTGGGTTAACAACGGAAATATGGTGGGCACTACTAACAAATGCTGGACTGGAGACTTCTTAGCTGTTGCAAACGAACACATAAAGTCTTCAGGAAATGGAAGCATTGAAGAGCTTTTTGCGCCTGCACAAGCAACTGCTTATTACGGATATGTATCAACGACGAATCGTTCTCCAAATGCAGGTCGTACGCAATCAGCGGAAGCACGATTAGATGTTTGCATGGGCTCAAATGATACTAACGCTGCGATAGCGACTAACAACGCAACTACTTGCGGAAATCAATATTGTGGATCAGGACCCGTTAACGAATATTGCAATGCAAACAACCAAGCCGTTTGCCGTGATCGTTGCGAGTGCGCGATTCCGCCTTACACAGGCTGCGATTATCTCTAAATATATTCGAACTCGAAGACGCACAAACCGGCTCACAACATGAGCCGGTTTTTTATCTGAACCTACGAGGGTCGACCGCGCGTTTGGTTTCGACTAACTCGACAAAAACATCGCGATTTCTCATTTGGAATTCTCGCGATGCCAAAACGTACATGACAGCTTGTCTAACCACGAGGTTCGATTTCTTTTCATCAAAATATTCATGAAGGGCTTCGTGAAGAAAAATCGCGGCAAGGTCAATTGGCAAAAGTACTCGCGCGTAGTCCATATCGAGTCGAATTATGTTGGAAGTACGTGAACGAACGGCGAGTTGGACGATTTCGCAACCGCTGCGAAGCTTTGTGTTGAGCCGACCGGAATCTTGTGTCGGCAAAAGTTCTCCTGGAAATTCTATTTCAACCGGCCTCAGGTTCGACGCATTTTCGGCCATTCTTACAAACGTATGGCTTTGCTTTAAAAGTGACGAAACGAATTCGATTTTACGATCTAAAAGTCGATAGGCGAGCTTCCGTTTGCCTGGAGCAATGTCATAATCCCATTGCGGTTTTGGAAATGCCCAAAACGGTCCATACAACGATCGGGCTTCGTACAAGTCTAATGTTTCAACAGTGAAGTGATCTGGCTGTCGGTTTGTGAAGACGGCGCAAACGACACCTTGCCCACCGTCATCGGCGCCGCTGCCTTCCCCGCCAGCGAATGCAGAACAAGAAAGCGCAGTTATCAGCAATAAACTAATTTTTTTCATTTTTCATCCAAGGGGAAAAGGTAAAGTCCAAATCCATACACGCCATCTGCGCCGTGATCGGTTGCAAACTCTTCGACAAATTCGTTGTGGAATTTTTCTAAGCGCAGCCGCGCTTCCTCAATTCGTGATCGATCAAAGCAAATAAACGAGCTGCGATTTTTTCGCTCTTTAAAAGGTACGCGTTTGATGGCGCTTTTTGTCTGATCTAAAAATTGCCCGTGAAAATTTCTTATCACTTCACTAGGTATAGCGCTTGTTCCAGTGAGAAATCCTTTATTGAACTCAAATCCGCTCTCGACTGATCGAATTTGGTTACATCGAAGCAAACACTTTATTGCGGCACATGCTTCAGATTTTTTTAGGCGTAATTTTTTAGCAACTTGAGCTTCCGTTATCTCGCCTGCATGGATTTTGATGAGCTCAAGCGTTGCTAAAATATACCATCGACTCATTATTTCAGTTGCAGCAGGATCTAAAACTTTATCGCTTTGAGTGTGCTTGAAGCGTAGAAGGCGAAGAGCGGCTTCTTTTCGTTCCACAGCAGATCGCCCGTGTTGACTTTGTACTAGATCAGAAAAAAAAGCCTTTTGGTTTTTTGAGAAACTTAATTTTTCGGCAACATTTTGAGCTGCCTCGGCTGAAATTCCATGTCGGCCTTTAAAGACACCCGTCAATCTTGCAGAGCTAAAGCCGAGATCCCGCGCGAATGCGTTGAGCGAATAGGCAGCGCGCCTTTGTTTCCGTGACTCAAATTCATGTTTAAGGATTAGGCGGAAATTGCGAACTGAGTAGAAGTCATAGCTTTGGTGCATGTTGTGGATGCTCATGCACTCGACGTTGGTTCCGCAACTGCTTCCGCATCGCGTTGTCACTTAGAAGTGCTTAGCAGTCATTTGGTTCAGTTTAGTTAAACGCTTGAGCGTGTCCGCAGTAGACCTCAAGCTCGAATAAACAAATTTCTTTTATCCCAATGGAGGATATTCACGTGAAAATGATTTTCGTTTCTTTAGCTTTGGCGCTTTTTGTAGGTAAAGCTCAGGCCGTAACTGTAGTGGAAGAGTGTATGCTTAAAACTGGATGCTACGCCACGGTTACGGTTGATAGCGGTTCGGCAAAATACTGCCAATCCGGCAATTTATTTAACTGTGAATGCCAGTTCCAAACCTGTGGAGGCTCCCCGGACAGCTATTACGTTTCAGGTAACGCATCTTGCTCATCGGGCTGGTCGAAGAAGGGATCTACTGTGCTTGGTAAAGCTTGTTGCCATTCAACATTGCCGTGCCCGCCGCCACCGGAAGCGGCTGCTGCAGAGCTAAATGGGTCGGTTGAGCCGGTCGGTTCGGGCGATGTGGCTGGCGTATTCGCACCTCAATTCGCTGATGTATTTTGGGGAGTGTATGGCACGACTAACCGTTCACCTAACATCGGTCGTGCGACTTCAATCGTGGCTCGCCTTGATGTTTGTATGGGTGGCAACGATACAGATGCAGCGATCGCCACTAACAACGCAACTACATGCGGAAACCAATATTGTGGATCAGGATCCGTTAATGAATATTGCAATGCAAACACCCAGGCCGTTTGCCGTGATCGCTGCGAATGCGCAATCAATGGCGTAACTCACTCGAGCTGCGATCAGCTCTAAATAAATTCGAACTCGAAGACGCACGAACCGGCCCTCAATCGAGCCGGTTTTTTTATGCCAACGGCTTTTGAAACCTTTTCCCGCGTCACTCTGAAAATTCGACCCTATACCCACGTAAAGATTGAGAAATCGACCGAGCTTAGCTACGGTGCGTCGTAGCGTTACTAGCTAACGATTTAAGACGTTTTTCGATCATTTCAGCCAGAGGATTTTTAAGTGAAATTTCAGATGAAACGATTCGGGTTATTACTCGGTCTCGTGCTTATCGCATTGGTTGCCAACAGTGCGCCCAAGGCAGTCCAAGTCTACAAGATCGCAAATCAAAAGATGACTGTGGAAATCCATGAAGTGACTTCGGGAACTTCAGATCAACCTCTCACGCCAAAACAAGCGCAGTCCGTTGTCGGCGTGATCGTAGACGTTGCTCACTTGCTTCATGGAATGGTTCTTCCCACTCAACTGAAGCTCAATCTTTCGCAGATCAGCTTTTCTCCATCGGCGAACGCATTAGCGGATGAGCTCAATCTCGGTGTTAGTTTCGCACAACTCGATGAGAAAAACCGAGTTCACAAACAAAACCCGAGCGTCATGCGTGCGATCACTGCGCACGAATTTGGCCATTTGATTTTTGCTCATAATATCGTTGCGACAAAATCGATTCGCGCCGGCATGGCCCGCTACGCTCGCGAGGCGAGCGAAGTTGAATCGCTACTTAAGCAGATGCGTGATGAAGCAGAAAAACTTTCGGCACTTGCGACTGCGCAAGGTGGCGCGTCGCCAGAACTCCAAGCGCAAATGGACAAACTCGAAAAAGAATTTAACGAGTGGCTCGAAGAGCTCATGAACGTGCAAAACAAGCATAAAGATGTCTTGGCACTTTACGAGCGCACGTCGTCCTACAACGAATTTTTTGCCGACGTTGTTTCGCTTTTGTATACGGAAAATCCAAATGCGATCGCTGAAGCCATTCACTTCACGATGCCTAAGCATACGCCCGGCAATCATAAGCTAGCGAAGTCCGATATTCTTAGCCGCGAGTTCGAGGCGGGTAAGCCAGATCATCATACGCCGCGCTCTCCACATGCGTTGTTTGCACAAGTGCGACAGCTCCTTTGGGATGGATATCTTAAGCGCCCAGCAGTGATGGCAAAGAAATCAGTCGTACTTCACGCTGTCAGTGCAGCTGTCGATCAGGAAGTCGCTTGGATCTTAACCAAAAATCGTATTCCAACTGATTCACGCGTTGTTCGTGTCCTTAACGAACGCTTGTGGAAGGCGATCGAAGCCAATCTCGAACAAAAGCTTTAGATAAAATATCGGATCAGAATTTCGCTCAATCGCACACTTAACGCGTTCACCATTGAGAAAAAGAGAGCCGACGACAATTCTCGTCTCACGATGGGATTGTGAAAAGATCCAGCATATTACAGCCTTGCCTCGTAACGCGTAAAGTCATTAGACAGATAGACAAGTAATATCCAATACTTAGACAAAGTTTGCGCTGGCGTATGCTCGCAGGCTTTGGTACTCTTATTTCAGCTTAAGAGTCGAACTTATAGTCTGTGTTAGCGAACCTCCTTGTTGGCCGTTTTGTGATCGTAGTGGGGAAGCAAAACGGTTGCGGTATGTAATTTGGAACCAAGGAGTCTCCCTTAATGAATGAATCAAAATTCGTTCACTTTAGACGTTGTCACGTTTGTAGCAGCGTCAGCGAAATGTCAGAAGCACACGTTCAGAAGTGTGGCCATTGCGGTAAGAACCTCGCACCTTATTATTTCTTTGATGAGTCCGCCGTATCGGTATACTCAGTCGATGAATTACTTCCGCTTGAAGAACGCGTGATCTGCAAAGATCCTACGGACTCAAGCCCAAGAAGGTTGCCGTTACGGGGCGTTTCGACGTTCTGGTAATAGAAGGATCGTTGCCATCGAAAACTTCAAAGCGATTTCAGCTGAAGAAATTATGAGCGCGCGGACATTGATCCGCGCCTATATCAACCGCACAGCCTTGCGACCTTGTCCGCCATCGTTTTCCGTTCCGGGAACTGAGTTGTTCTTGAAAATGGAAAACGAACAGCGCACGGGGAGCTTTAAAATCCGCGGTGCACTCAACAAAATGTCGAGCCTCACGGATAGCGAGAAGGCTCGCGGCGTTGTCGCAAGTTCTGCGGGCAACCATGCACAAGGCGTTGCACTTGCTGCAAAAATGCTCGGTGTAAAGGCGACAATCGTCATGCCGGTGAATGCACCGATAGTAAAAATCAATGCGACAAAAAATTTCGGAGCAAGCGTCATTCTAAAAGGTGAGTTTTACGACGAAGCCTACGCGCATGCTCTTGAACTTGAAAAAAGTCAGAACTTTGTGTTCGTTCATCCGTTTGAAGACGCTCGCATCATTGCGGGCCAAGGAACGATCGGTTTAGAGCTTCTTGAAGATATCTCAGATCTTGATTCAGTCGTTGTGCCTATCGGTGGAGGCGGTCTCATCAGCGGAATCGCTACTGCTGTGAAAGCGCTAAGGCCTTCATGCAAAGTGTATGGCGTTGTTTCAAATCAAGCTCCAGGCATGATGACGAAATACAAAGGTGGAACGTCGCCAGCCGCACCGATGCGAATTGCGACGATTGCTGAAGGTATTGCCGTAAAAAATCCGAGCGCGAAGATGCTTGATACTTATATCAAGCGTTTGGTCGACGATATTGTCGAAGTTAGTGACGATGAGATTGCGAAAGCCGTCGTGTTCTTGCTCGAAAAAGGAAAGACACTGGTTGAAGGATCTGGCGCAGCTGGAATGGCAGCGGTTATGCAAGGCCGCTTCAACCTTGGCAAAAAGTCCTGCGTTTTATTATGTGGCGGTAATATTGACCTCAATATTATTTCGAAAGTTATCGAACGCGGTCAGCGTAATGAGCACCGATTGGCACGAATTGCTGTCGTTGTAGATGACCTTCCTGGAAATCTTTATCGACTGACTGGAATTTTTGCCGACCTTCGAGCCAATATTCTTGAGGTCTATCATGATCGCGTGTCACCAGAACTGGGACTTCGCGAGACAAGGATTGATTTCCTTGTCGAGACATCAAGCGAAGAACATATCCAGCAAATCCATGCTGCGCTT
Organism: Bdellovibrionales bacterium; assembly: GCA_031416685.1. Taxonomy (GTDB): domain Bacteria; phylum Bdellovibrionota; class Bdellovibrionia; order Bdellovibrionales; family JAMPXM01; genus JANOUF01. Next base: position 3,149 of record JANOUF010000141.1, on the reverse strand, counting down.
AAGACGCTCGGCTGTCGCATCTTAAGCCATAACTAAGTAGTAACTTCTGGTTCAGGCGCGCCGAAGGCGCCTCCACCTGCTGAGAACACGCGAAGCACATCGCCTGCTTCAAGTTCGACGGTGCCCTTCGCCGCTAGCTTCTCTTTTTCGTCGGAGCCTGATCGTTGAAGAGTAATCTCAGCTGTCAAACCAGGCTTTCCACCATCTGCGCCTTCCGGTTTATTGCTAGCTTGTTCTAATGCCCAAGAAACTCGAGCGCTTTTAGTTAACGTATAAGTTTTAACAAGCCCATTGCCGCCCGGAAATTTTCCTCGTCCGCCGGATGCGGGGCGAATGACGACTGACTTGATCTGAACCGGAAATTTAACTTCTATTTCTTCAACCGATTTCGGGTGATCGCAGTGAAGCCAAAGATTCCATCCATCAATTCCGGGATGATCGTTCCCGGCACCGGTCCCGCCAGGAGTAACGTCAGAAACAAATGAACTGACAAGCGCATTGTTTTCAAAGCTAAACTGTACGTGACCTGACCCGTATGCGCTTGCACCAACAGCCAGCGCCTTATTTAGTTTCGCAAAAGCTCTCACGCCAAGAGAACTGACAAACGCAACGCCGTCACTCACGCCACGCGCAGTTGCGGCAGGAGCTTTTGCGTTCACCCAAGTTCTCGCGGGGGCCAGAAGCTGCACGCATGAAAACACCCCAGCATTCGCTGGAAGTTTTTGACCAAGCATCGTTTGCACGACCGAGAAACAAGCGCCGAGCGTAGCAAGGTCAGACATCTGAACATTTTTTGAGGCCTCAGTGCCGGTGAAATCAAAAGTCACTCGCTCTTCTGTTGCCTCGAGACGAAGTTTAGTCAGCTCGCCAGTTTCAAGGTGTCCAGTGACTAGAGCTTCTCCGAGGGGAATTTTATGCAAGAGTTGAACAGCGATATCGTGGCAATCTTGAAAATACCTTTTAAAATTTGCTTTTCTTAGCTCGTTGCCTGGATCTTGTCCGCATTGTTTTAAACTTTGCCGAACTCGCATCATTTCAGTGACTGCAGATTCAATTCGGCCGACGAGATCAATCGGTGCATTCGGTGCCGCCGCCATCGCTTTTAGTACGTCTGTGTTCAACTTCTCTTTCACCACGATTGGCATCGGCGGAATACGAAGCCCTTCTTCCTCGAGCTTTCCCTCGAGAGAAATTTTTGGCGGAAAGCGAAGTCGAACGGCAAGCAATACGTCAGAGACTTCACCTGGGGTTTCAAAAGCAATTCCCATTACGAGAGTTATATCCGATAGGCGAGTGCCACCAGCGTAGGGGTCATTCCCTATCGCGACTTCTCCGTCTTTGAGTTGGAAATACTGAAAGCACTGAGTGGCTGCAGCCGGAAGGGTCGCCGTATCGGCTGGATGAACGGTGTGTACGTGCAGTGCTCGACCGTCGGTGAGAACAAGTGCGGCCGTGCCGTCGTGAATTTCGCAAAGTAAATAGTCAAGAAAGTGCGCGAGAGCTTCAGTTTGATAATATTGGAGTGACCATGATTTCCTCATGCGTTTCCAACTTTCGAACCCATCTTTAAACCCATAGACAGATTCGCTCGCGTACCAGCAAATTCCGCATCGTCTGCGAGAATAAAACGTACATCGGGTCTGCGACTTTCAAGTCGAGGATGCAGCGACCGGGCAAACGCGCCTGTGAGTAAAATTTCAGTTGGTTTTTTTCCTGTCAGCAAAAGTTCTTCGTTTATCCGATCAAGCAACGCTGTTTCCATATCGGCAGCGACTGTGTTTGCATCGATTTTTGTTTTGCTTGGAATCTCTTTAGACATCGTAAACAGCGCTTCCAGAATTCGAGGCTTCGATTTCTCGTTGAGGAGCGGAGTTACGGCTTCAATTGTTTCGAGCCGCTGCCGCAGATACAAAATATCAAAGATTGTCGGTTGCAGTGATTTGCCGAATGCCATTGGGCCCGGCTCGTAACCTACTTGGGTGTCTGAATAAACCGCAAATGGCCAAGACGATTTTTGCAGCGGCGTTGTCGGTTGAACTCGTAGTTGCCTCACCCGACCATCTTGTAACCACAAAAACTGCTCGAGATCTAAGTGTAGAATTGTTTTCTTCGGATATTGTGCGAGTAACGAACTAGCAACACCAAGTTCAGTTTCAAGGCCCGGAGAATCGAAAAGAACATTCTCGTATCGAGGGTGAGCAATGTAGCGAATTTTCCATTTGTCTTTATGCTCACCGAGCGCAGTCTCAATCACTTGCTTTTGATCCGTCACCGCCGACCAAACTGAGGCCGCTTTCAAAACTTTTACCCACCGATCAGTTTCACTGAGTGCATCGTGTGCGAACTCGTGACTACAAAAAACTCGGAAGCCTTTCGGTTCCAAAATCTCTCGAATTCGAAGTTCGTGGGCCGGATTTTTTGTAGAATGCAAAAGTCCAACGGCGACCGTGCGAGTTTTTAGTAACTCAAGTTTTGAAGCGAGGAACTGCAAATCATCTTCGCTTACGGGAGTTTCGATCGTGCCGTCCGCTTGCACTCGTTCCGCAATTCCAAAAATATGATCTTCAGATACGGGCAATGGTTCGCGCGTTGGATACATTTGTGGGCGATCATCTGCAAGCGGCCGCGAAAGTTTCAGCCAGTTTTCAAATCCAGCGGTGATGAGAAAAGTCGGTTGAGAGCCTAAACGTTTTTGGACTGCGAATTGCGAGAGGTTCGTGCTGATTAAAATTTGACCACCGAGCTCTAAGTGCTCGCCCAGATAAGCCTTCAAGCCATCGCCTAAACCCTTGCGTGCTAAAAACAAGCGCTGCGGCGGAATATTTTTTACGGTCGATTCGGCTACGAAATCGGCAAACGATTCGCCAATGCTCAAGCCCAATGATACCGGCATGTTGTGTTCGCTCCTGAAAGGTACCTTATTCATTTTCGGTACGCGGTGCGGGCTTTTATGCGCGCTCTGCGTTTCGAAAATGAATATGGTACCTTTCATGGTGCGACGGCAAAAGAGAAATTACTTGCGCAAAGCCGCGCCGCTCATTTGAATAGCCAAATGGAAGCCATCATTGCTAGAACGAGCCCCAAAGACACAAGCCGAGACGCACCCATGACTATTCCAGTTGTTACAATCGACGGACCTGCCGCTAGCG
>JANOUF010000140.1:0-3820 GCA_031416685.1 Bdellovibrionales bacterium | reverse complement strand
CAGTCATCGCCGGCCCCGCAGAAATCGAAGAAGTAAAAGTCGTTAACGACCAAAACACGCCCGACTCAAGCCAACATCCGAGCCCACAGGCTGCGGATTGCAAAACCAAAGACTGCAGTAAGTAGTAATATCTCTGAAAGACTTTAGGTTTTGAAGTTCACCTGCGGCGCCGCGGGTACGGATGTGTCATTCTACTTGCATTTGAGGCGCATGAAACTGCATCGTAACGTTATGGTCGGCAGCAATCATATCGTTCGCGACAATGTTCTTTTCTTCGATGGCTTTTGTGTGCTGTGTAGTGGAACAGTTCGTCTTCTAATCAAAATCGATAAAAAAAGAATTCTAAAATACTCTTCTCTTCAAGGAAACCTCGCAAAGGTAACACTCGATAGTCGGCACTTTGGTTCGAATGAAAGCGTAGTTTTTTGGGAAGAGGGAGTTTTTTACGAAAGATCTGAAGCGGTCATTCGAATTTTAGTTAGACTCGGAGGAGCCTATAAAATTGCAGGTTTCGCTCTGAGGATCTTTCCGTTTTTTGCGTTAAATTTTTTGTACAGTTTTATTGCACGGAATCGTTTTCGGATTTTCGGCAAAAACGACTCGTGTCTAGTTCCAACAACCGAAAACAGGGATCGGTTCATTCCGTAATCTGACGCATCCGCTACGAAAATCTGTCCCGGGACAGGAGCGCGGGCGTCGCAGAACAAACACCACTAAACAACTAACCTACCGATTCTCAAACGCATGCACATGCGAACGCGTATTCGACGTCGGCTGAAACGTTGGCCCAAACAACGAGCCACTCACATCCCAACGCAAGTCCTTCATGGTTGGGTAATCGGCTTGCAGTGAAGCCAAAATTTGATCGCCATCGTTGACGCTACCGCTTGATCGCATCTTTAAGACAGCTTCTGGAATAATGACGCTCGCGTTTTTCCAAGTGAACACGCGATTCTCCAAATTAAAGTCGGCTTCGAAATCTTTAACCGCGATCCAGTCATCGCGAAATTTGTGACCGAATAAAACTGGTTTTAAAATATTAAATATTTCTGAGTTACGGCGAAGGCGACCGCTCCCGGCAACCATTTTCCCTGATGCACGATGCTCTTCGATTTTAAGAGTTGCTCTCGCATCAGGTGCTTCAAGATCAGACCCTTTGATCCTACGCATTTCAACTTTGCCGTTGAAGCCTTGAAATTTCCCGCGTTCGAACGAACCCATGCCATTTAAGCTCATGTTCTCAATATATCCCTTAGTCAGTAGTCTTTGTATGTCTGGATGAAACGCGAGCTCTTTAACATTGAGATCAATTTTACCATCGCGATTTTCATCGAAATGAACTCTTGCAGTGCCCTCGAATTTTCCGCCCGTTACATTTGCACCGGTGATGGCAACATCCCATACGCCTCGCTTGAACGCAGCTGTTCCAAGAAGTGTCGGCACTGGTTGCAAGTAGCGGACAGCTTGTTGCGAGAAAATAAACGAAGCACTTGCGAGTTCGCCAGCGAAATCAAGATCGTCTAAAGCCCGAATGTTGACTTTGCCCGTGAGGCTTCCGAAGTTTTGCATTATACCGCTCGGGCCTTGCCGATTGATTAACGCAAAAAACTTTCGCATGTCGATTTTTGAGATGTTCACTGCGAACGGTTCAAGTTTGTTTCCGGGACCGATGACCGCGCGATCAAGAAGAACTTGCGCGCTGTCTCCTTCAATCGCGCATCGTTCAAGCACGACCGGATTGTTTTTAAGCAAACCTTTCGCGGCACCCGTAACTGAAGCCTCGCAGTTCACCCATAAAAAGCGCGGGCGAATATCCTTCGACATGTTTCCCTTTTTTTCGAGATAAGAGAAAACTGTCGACAGCGGAACTTGACTGATACTTAAGTGGGCAGTGATTTGCACGTCGTTCGGAATTGCTTTGACCGTCGCCAACCCCTGCAGTCCGCCTTCACCGATATGTCCATTAATCTGCAGGTCGGCAGAATCAGCTTTAGCTACCACTTCGAGTGCAAACGCTGGGATCGACTGACCTAAAACTAAATTCGGTGGAACGTGAACTTCAGTTGTGAGTGAAAGTTCCTTTGTAACCGTGTTTGGCGTAACCATGAAATCATCAAATGCGACATACTTCTGCTGCTGCTCAAAAGTCATCGTCACGTGAGAAAATGAAATCCCCGCGACAAGGCTGGTGACCTTTTCCCACTGCTCAGCACTCCACCACGGTCGAATATTGGAAGGCTCCACCGACGCTTGCGATGCCGCGCTTACAGCCGCATTAGCGGTTTCAGCGGGCGTACTTATTGGCGCTTCACATTTTTTAACAGCATCGATATCAATGGAGAGATTTTCGCCGTGAATGATTCCAATTGCGACATCGCCCCTCAGAAGCGACATCATACGAAACGGAATAAACAGCTCACTGATACGCACGCCGGGTTTTTCCGAACAGCTTTTCACCGAACGTCCGTGAACATTCACGAGTCTAATTGCAATTTGTGGAATCATCCCGCGCGCTAGACTGAATTCGGCGGCATCAAAACTGATTTGGACAGGTGAAGGCCTGCGTGTAAGCTCCGCTTCAATCCAAGTCTTCATTCGCTGTGATGAAAAATACAGGCGAAATGAAAGACCGAGAATCGCGGCAACTACCAACGCGACGAATACGAGTTGGAAGCCAGGTTGTTGAGAGGTGTACTCTTGCTCTCTCATTCAAAATAGAATTTGTTGATCTCGTACTCTTTTTCGCCTTTTGGACTTTTCACCTGAGCGGTGTCGCCGACTTTTTTGCCGATCAATGCGCGAGCAAGTGGGGAGAGAATCGAAATGCGACCTTCTTTAACGTCGGCTTCGTCGACGCCCACGATCTGATAGCTGACTTTTTCGTCGGAATCGACGTCGGTTAATACAACGTGCGCACCGAAAACGATACGATCACTTTTCAATGACGACGGATCAACGATCTCTGCACCCGCAAGGTGACCTTGAACTTCACCAATGCGAGCTTCAACCATAGACTGGCGCTCTTTAGCCGCTTCGTATTCTGCGTTTTCGCTGATGTCGCCGTGGGAGCGAGCCTCCTCGATAGCTTTAATGACAGATGGACGTTCGACCGTCATAAGACGTTTTAGCTCGTCCTCGAGTTTGGCCTTACCACGGACTGTAATCGGCATTCTATCTGCTGCCATAGCTTGAAACCCCTTTTTGCGAAGCAAAATGTTATAGCGGCTTTTAAAGGGTGCGGCAAGGCGAAAAGGCGTCACGAAATCGAACGTCTTAAGAGGTCCAGGTCCCTAATATCGCTAGAATTTTGACCCAATAACCACTCGAGTTGAAAAGGCTCGATTCCGATGAGTGGCAGGTACCATTGACGGCCCAGGGGTTTGTTTCGAACATGCTGCATAAAATCGCTGATCTTATCAAGCAAGCAAAGACCATCGTGCTCAGTACTCATCGCCAAGGCGATGGAGACGGTCTCGGCGCCCAACTCGCACTCTTTCATGCACTTAAAAAAGCTGGAAAAAATGTTCGGGTATTGAATGTTGATGAAACTCCCCGTCGCTATCAGTTTCTTCAAACAAGTCGTTACATTCAGGCTTTTGAAAGTGTGCACGATCAGCTTGAAAAAACCGACATTGCGTTGATTTTTGATACGAACGATCATCGTCTGGTTGAGCCACTTTTTTCTGAACTCACGAAAAAATGCAGCCAAGTGATTTTCATTGATCACCACCCTGCACTTCTTCAGGGCCCACAACCGACTGTCGGCTCTTTCATCAATACCAAAGCAGCAAGTACGGGCGAGATCGTTTACGAACTTATC
>JANOUF010000139.1:0-4730 GCA_031416685.1 Bdellovibrionales bacterium | reverse complement strand
CTCATCAACCCACTCGAAAGTGTAAAGTGCGCCGGCGTCCGTTTTGGAATAAGCCTCAACACCTTTTTTAAGCATGCGGCAGATCGTTGATTTCGCAGAACCCACTGGACCGTGAAGAAGAATGACCCGTTTTTCAGTTCCGTAGCCGAGTGCAGCCGATCGAAGTACGTTCACGAGTTTCATAAGTGGAATATCGAGACCGAAGACGGCGTCTTTTGCGTCGTTGTCGACGTCGTCGAAGAATTTGTATCGTGTGATGGTTTTTTTGAACTCGGTATATTCCGTAGTTCCTTTTTCCATGACCAAGTCATACATCCGCTGAAATGCATTTCGTGTGACCCGCGGATTGTCTTTGACGAGCGCTAAGTAATCTTCAAAAGTACCGCTCCACGTGAGGTCTCTGTACTTCTGGTTCCCGGCCCAATCTTTTATGAGCGCGCTGAGGTTCATACCTGACGTCGTTCCCATAAGAAATCTCCCTGGGCGGCTCTCTCTGGTTGATTCGTCGGTAGCGTCTTACAACGAGCCGTTATCCCTATCTAAATTATGTACCCTTGGGGTCTTAAACACACAGAAGTTTTTCGGTTAAAAGACTGGGGATTTTTATCGTTCCTGTTTGAGATTTCTTGGATAACCGCTGCTTATACGTCTTAAAATGCACGGCCGCATTTAGCGGCCTCTCACCAAAAGTCTAGTGATGGCACACTTAGAGCTGCTGCGCTTTAAAGCCATCTGGCGGCGAAAGTACGAAGTGAGAGTCACCAATCTGGACCTTAGACGAGCTTTCGCTGAGACTCATGGTCACACGCGCACTCGAGGAATTAATTTCAATTACTCGGCGAGCGCTTGTGCGTTCAGACCAAACAACAGAGACGTCGCTCGTTTTGTTCTGACATTTCTCAAGCAATTTATCAGTGCCGCGTTTGCAATCCCAAAGGTCCTCGTTGAGCGCGCGATCAAAAAGCAAGGCCACTAAATCATCAGGGGAAATTTCAACCTGAATCAAATCTCTAATCGAACTTAGAGTTGCCGGCCCCGTTACGAATTTCTTTTGGCGAGTCAGAATGTAGCTCATCTGATTTCCGTTGAGCACAAACGTAGCGACATGAATGCCAAGACCGGGAGTGATGGCCTCCATCCGCAGCTGGCGCGGCCGACGAGATACAAAATCTAGTTCAAGCTGATGACTCTTTTTGTTCTTCTTATCTTGAACGAGCGTCTTCGCCGTCCAAGAGCCTTCGCTTGAAAGCTCAGTGATGTCTTTGCGAGCGCCTGTTTGACAAGCGCTCAGCGAGAAGAAAATTAAGAGTGAGAAGAGGGCGTTAGTTAGACGGTTCGCTTGCTGGCATACGATCGCGACGAATGAGTCCGATTTGCTCTTGTTGTTTTTCAACAGAGACGAGCTTAGTGCGAATTTTTTTAACGTTGCTTTGGTCCGTTTCAACTTCCATCGCCCTTTGGTACATGCGCTTCGCTTTTTCAGGAAGCTGCTGCTTATAGTAAGCGTCACCAAGATGCTCGGCAATGATGCTTTCACTCGGCTGCACTTTATACGCTGCCTCTAGGATACGAACCGCCTCGACAGTATTACCTTTTTTAAACAACACCCATCCAAGCGTGTCGAGGATGTATCCATCGTTCGGCTGCAAGTGGAGCGCCCGGCGAGCTAAACGCTCAGCTTCCTCAAGATCCAAGTTCTTATCCGCAAACGTGTAAGCAAGGTAGTTCAATGCTTGAACGTGATCTGATTCAAGCTCGAGCACGCGCTGCATATTCTTTACTGTTTGATCCGTTTTTCCAAGACGATCTTGCATCGATCCTAAGAAGAAGTAGAGCTGCGCATTTTCAGGAAACTTTAGAATCGCATTGCCAAGCATCGTAACACCACGGTCCCATTTCTTCATGTCGTCGAGGAACGAAGCATAAAGAGCATAGAACTGCGGATGATTAGGCTCATCCTGAATACCTTTTTCAACAACGCGCACAGCTTCTTCGTAGTCGCCTAACATCTTATTCAAATACGCCGAATGAATCACAGCTTCTGAGTGATAAGAGCTACCTGGCTGAATCAAGTTAAACTGCGCGATCGCACCCTTGTACTCTTTGATCTCTTCATACACAGCACCAAGATAGAAACGAATCTTATCTGAGTCCGGTGCACGAGCGAGAATGTCTTCGAGTTTTACGATCGCCTCTTGATAGCGCTTCTTCTCTATATAGATGAAGGCCATACGAACTTTTACGTTGAGGTCATCACCATTGCGAGATTCAACAACTTCGAGTTGTTCGAATGCGTGGTCCCAGTCTTCGTCTTCCATGTAGATCTTGCCGAGCGATTCGGCGACGCTTGAATCAGGACCATGCTGTTCTTGGTAACGAGAGTATAAAGTCTTTGCATCATGACGTCGGCTGCCGAGCTCGTACATCTGACCAAGAGCAAGAACGGCGTCAACAAACTCAGGCTTAGCTGTGATCGCTGCATTGAAAGCCTTCTCCGCTTTTACTTTTGAATCAGGTCGCGCGAGTTCAAGATAAATGCGGCCAACGTAATACCAAGCAAGGTGCGGAGTTGCGTTGTCCTTGTTTTTCGCAAGCAACTCGAACTGCGCCAAAGCTTCAGGATACTTTTTCTGTTCCGCATAGAGCGCGCCAACGAACATCGGTGCTTCTAAATTTTCAGGCTCAAGCTTTTGAACGGAACGGTACGACTCAAGCGCCTCTGCGTACATGCGAAGTGCTGAATACAATCCGCCCAACAACATGTGACCTTCAACGAGCTTCGGATCCGTCTCGAGCGCAAGCTTTGCCTGCTCCATTGCTTCAGTGACCAAACCTTGGCGAACGAATTCTTGAGCCAAACGAAGGCGAACCATCGTTGAGTTTGGATCGTAGATCAAAGTGAGTTTGTATTCTTCAATTGCACGAGCGCTATTGCCATCAAGGCTATGCGTTTCCGCTAACGTGAAATGGAAATCAGCTTGCGTACGAATTTGTAATGCATCGATTTGAACGCCAGTTGCAGCTTCCTGTGGAACGCTAAGTGAAGATGGAGCGCGATTGGTAATGTCACTTGAAGATTCACGGAAGAACTCAGGACGCGTGTTCACACTTGCCACTTGGTTCGAGGCGCAGCCAGTGACTAATAAAAGCACCAGGCTTATCGCGTATACATGGCTCGTGAACGAACGGGGCATCGGTCCCTCTCCACCGCCTTATCCATTGGCGGCTTGACGTTCTTTTTCATCGGCATGTTTTGAAGCACTCTTGATTGAAAAGTCGCGCTATGAGCCATTTCGCCAAGGGAGCGACTAGATTTGGCCTAAGGTCGTGAGGAGAGCTGGTTTGGAAGAGGTTTCCGAGTATCTCGCGGCACAAGTTCGGTGATTTCGGAGCGTACCCGCGAGAAATTACCGTTGTCCGAAGGGCCGTGAGGTACTCGGAAACCTCTTTCGAACCAACCTACTAACGATCGTAGACGAAACCGACATCGTCGCCTTGGAAGCGAATGTCGTCAGAGCTTAAATTGAGGGCAATGTCAGAATCCGAGAGCGCGTTGTCTGATTTTTTGTCAGCACCGTCGGACCACACAACGATGCGTGAAGCACGACCATCATTTGCGCGCACAAGCTTGTAGTGAAACGGCTGACCCCACGGGTCTTTGCCGAGCAAACCTTCATATAAATTGAGGGCGCCTGAGCTCACCGATGCGGGACCACGGTTTGTAGAGCTTTCAACTTCTGCATCATTTTTCATTTCAGCCAGGCCGCCAGATGCGATCTGGTGTGCCAAAGCCTCAGCTCCGAACTGGGCGCGTTCTGGACGGTCATCGCGAAGAGAATCACTAATTATAGAGGAAGAAATACCAAGAGCTGTAATTCCAAGCGCCAATACCATTAAGGTATCGAACGTTGTAAATCCTTGTTTTCTTTCGCCTTTGCGCAACATTACCAGTCCCTCATACCGCTAAAAAACATTTCGGTACTTAGGTCCTGAAACTTAAGTTATCGATTTTTATATTTAACCAAAGCTTCGTAGCGCAGAGTCCCATTATAGGCGGTCTGATGTCCCATTTATTGAGCGCTCAATTATTTTAGTTCAGTTACGGGGCCGCTTGACAGCCCGTGGCGTGCGGCACTATGTTCCCGCACGAACGAAGAACACTCTCGACGGTTTATGGGGGTTGAGAGGCCGGTGTTACCTAAGGGGAACCCTGGTAGCTCACGCGAAGACAAACCTTAGAGAAATGGCCGAAGAAAAGGCCAGAGAAAATGGGAGGTTACATTGATCAACCAAATGACTTCTGAAACTACGGTTTCAACGAAATCAGGAAGCGCTAAGACGAAAATCATTAAGCGCTATCAGAACCGCAAGCTCTATGACACTCAGCAGAGCTGTTACGTTACGCTCGACGATATTGCGAAGATGATTCGCACTAACGAAGACGTGATGGTCATCGACAACAAAACTAAAAACGACATCACTGCTGCGACTTTGACTCAGATCATTTTCGAAGCTGAAAAGAAAGCGTCTATCTACGCTCCACTTTTCACACTTCGCGAGATCATTCAAAACGCAAACGGTTCGATCTCTAGCTACCTCGCAAAACTTGGCGCGTTCCCGAAAGATTACGCTCAAGCTCAAGCGGTAACTGCAGTTCCAGTTGTTGAAGCGACTACTAAAATGTCTTTCGACGACATGAAGCAGTCTCTTGAAAATCGCGTAGCAAAAGC
>JANOUF010000138.1:0-12955 GCA_031416685.1 Bdellovibrionales bacterium | reverse complement strand
ATCTCGCAAATGGCTTTGCAACTGGGCTTCCCTATCCCCTGATCGTTGCTTTTCCTGTTTTGCCGACGCCGCATGAATCCATCGATGATTACGGGACCTGGGAAAGTGAGTTGATGACTCATGAGTACGCGCACATTTTGCAATTTGAACCTGCAACCGGTCTTGCTAGGCCACTTCGTTGGTTGTTCGGTAACATTGTTCGTCCGAACATGTTGCTGCCACGCTGGTATCTCGAAGGACAAGCTGTCTATCTTGAATCGCAATTATCAAACTTCGGTCGAATGCGCTCGCAAACTGCGATGGCGGTTCCGCGTGCACTTGCGGAAGAAGGATCTCTAGTTCGGGAAGATATCTCGCGGCTCAATGAAATTTCGATTCCAGACGCCGTCGATGGCTTACGTCCCTACATATTGGGAAGTTTGTTATGGAGTGAAGTTGCAATTCGCGGGGGCGACGATACGATTCGGTTGTTGAACGAAGATCATTCGCGTCGCATGCCATTTTTTATCAATGCGCCACCCAAGCGTCGACTAGGTTTAGATTACCAGCAACTTTTGAACGAAGCGTACACGCGAGTGATTGTACGTGCGACTGCGCAGCTCGAGCAAATCAATAAAGCTGGAAAGTTCAATTCGGTTCCGCTTCCTGAGCAAGATGGCATTGCGTACCGAAGCCCTGTTGTAAGTCCCGACGGAAAGCAGCTCGTTTTTATTTCACAAGCGCACAACACAGATGAACGCGTTGAATGGGTGCAGCGGCCGGAAGTGAGTGGCTCTTTTGGTCAGGTGAAGCGAAAGATTTTGTTCGGTGGCATTTCAATTAATCGCGCAAGCTGGCTTCCGGACAGCAGCGGTTTGGTTTTCGATAAAATCGATTCGATTGAGTATTACTATTCGTACTCGGATTTATATAAGTATGATTTCGGTTCGAAGAAAGTTTCGCGGCTGACTAAGAAGATGCGCGCACGCGAACCTGTCGTTTCGCGCGATGGTTCGAAGATCGTGTTTGTTCAGGTGGTGCCAGGCGGCACCCGACTCGCTCAAGTCGATATTGCGGGACAAAATCCAATTGTGATCTATGAACCTGCCGGGCCAAATCTTCGCATCTCTGGGCCGGAATTTTTCTCTGATAATGAAATCGTGTTCGTCGAAAAACCGCTGAATGGTGCCGAACAGCTCAAAGTCGTAAATCTTGAAACAAAAGAAGTTCGAACTGTGCTCGATACGTTCAAGCCAGCTGCTTCACCTCGGATGAGCGCACACGGCTTGTTGTTTACTTCCGGTGTGAGTGGGCTTGATAACGTCTACTTAGCAAACGGCGATTTATCCTCGGCACGCGCTGTAACGAACGTTAGTACACGCGCACTCACTCCTGAAGTTGATTTGCTTACGAATGAACTTTATTTCTCGCGACTTCAGGTTTCTGGCACTCGATTACACATTGCAAATAAAATCGATTGGATGGATGCGGCGATCATCCCACCGACAGTTGAGTCCCTTGCTGAAAATAAATTTCCGCAAGTTGAAGAAGATATTCCTGAAGTTGAAGTGGATCGTCGTCCGTATCGCGTGCTCCCTTACATGGTGCCGCGCTATTGGCTTCCTTTCGTCTATTTCTTTCCGGGTGGAACTTATTTTTCAGCAGGAACAGGTTCGAGTGATCCAGTTGGCGAACATAGTTACGGTTTGCAGACGAGCTACGATTCTCTATCAAAAGCCGCAAGTTTCGCAGGCACGTACGTAAACAGTTCGATCCGAAATCTCTCGATTACAACTAGTGCTGCGTCGACTTCTCAGTATGTGTTTTCTGCTGATGTGAATCGCCGAGTGAACACGGGAATGATCGCTGGCCAATTTCCACTAACGCTGTCGTCCTCGAAGTGGTTCGGCGAACTCGGAACTCGTTTTCAGGAATTTGAATTAAGTGGACGCAAAGATAGCGGTCTAGGCGCTTTCGCGGGAATTCTTTATAAAGATGTCAGTCAACGCGGCTACCAAATTTCTCCGGAAAAAGGTGGCAACTTTTCGCTCGAACATACCTATCTGTTTCCGCATGTAGGAACGCTCCAATACGAAATTACTGATTTTGCCTCCGCATATTATTTTTCGAAGTGGCTTCCGAAGCGCCATGCGTTCGCGACGTTCTTTAACGCGACATACGCGCCGAGATTACGAAACACTCTCTATGGAAGAACAACGAGCGCCGCAGTTTATAGCGATCCAATTCTTGCGAATGACATGGTTATGCGCGGTTACCCGTCTGGCGCATTCCTCGGTCGTACTTTGCTGAATGCCAATGTCGAGTACCGCTTTCCAATTTCATATCCCTATCGCGGCTGGGGAACTAAGCCGATCTTCACACAGCGAGTGCACGGTGCTTTGTTTGGCGATGTGATTACTGCAGATGGTTTTGCGTACGACAGTGATCGTAAATCTTATTTCCGAACTCGAACGAACCACGCGTTTGTCGGTTACGGCGCTGAAGCACGTGTCGATCTCACTATGTTTTACTACCTACCCGTTCGCTTCACGTTCGGAATTTATAACGGTGCGGATTCGCGCGCTGGTCTTGGCTGGTATCCGTTCATGGGTTTCTCGCTTTAATCCGCGCTGCGGATTGTTCTGCGGATTATTAGGAGCTTAACGTTCATTTCTTTGCTCGAACACTTCGGCCCTTTGCTTGCTACTTGAGCGTAAGCAAAAGGAGTGTTCACTATGCGTGGAATAAATAGAGTCACAATTCTTGGGTATGTCGGCACCGATCCCGAACTTTTGGTTTCAAAAGGTGGCCGCGAGTATGCCCGTCTAAATGTTGCGACCAAACGTTCGTGGAAAAACCGCGAGGGTCAGTGGGAAGAAGAAACCGAATGGCACCGAATCCAAGTCTGGGGAATGAAGGCAAAACTTTGCTGCGATCGCTTGAAGAAGGGCGGAGTGGTGTTAGTTGAGGGCCATATCTCCACTTATAAACAAGAAGAGGAAGGAAAAGGGGTCTCTCGGACTTCCGTAGTCGCCGAAGACGTGCATTTTCTACCAGCTCCAAGAGCAATGGTCGAAAAGGAACTGCGTGAAATGGCCTGAGATAATGGGGGTCTTGACATTAGTGGCCCCTCCAAAGGACGATTGTTGATATGGTGTCCTCACGGAGGGGTTAGTTGATGGATAAGTTGAATTGGATCAAGGAATTGGTTCGCGCAGAACAACGAATGGAAGAATCAGGCGTTGTCGATTTCGGCGCAGGATTTGATCCGGCCCAACTCATGGCGACCGAATCGGTCAACTTCCTAAACCAACTCAAAGCTGCGTTCATTGAATCAGCTTCGAGCTTCAATCAACTTAAAGGTTCAGCAGTTGGTCGCGTAAAAATCTACGGGATCGCGAATACACAAGCTGACTTCATGCTTTTCAGAAACGGCTACAAACTTGTTTTTGCTTTGAAAGAGCCAGGCAATGTCAGCATTCGTTTTAATTATGTCGGAGCGCAGTTCGTGCAAATGCCGGCAGTGAGCGATGACGGTCAGAAAGTTCCAGCGGACGAGGATCTTCTTCAGGCTCGTTGGGGCGCGTTCGGTGATCTCGTATGGACCTACAGTGAGCAACCGGTAAAAGTTGATTACTTGGTTCGTTATTACTTGAGCCGCTTCATTCGCGAGTCAGCGAAGTAATTCTTAGATTAAATTTGTTTTTTTGAGAGCCGCTTTAAGAAGCGGCTTTTTTTATATAGAAACGTCGAAGTGGCCAGGCGATCTTCGTGAGCGAAGTTTTGTTGCCAATTTAAGTGTGACCGGATTTTGCGATGCCACTTGCAGATCTACGGTGTCGCCAGCGGCAACCTTTTGGCCTGATTCGTTGCTTACCCGAAGGAGGTTCCCGTCGAAGCTGATAATAAGTTCACCCGAGGGGAGTTGTTCAGTCACTCTCCCCTGCACACGTTGGCCTACAATCCAGGTGCGAATGAATGGTTTCATTAGCCGAGGTTATTCGTTGATTTGATTCTTGGAAATTCGACTTTTCTGATTTCTGGAGCGCCGATGTTCACGCTTGAACGCGGCTGCGGTTTGCGGAGTTCGTTTGCTGCAGCTCTGGCTTGTGCAAGTGCTTTTGCGCGCGGATCAACGGGCTGCATTTGCGCTTTTGCCTGTGCGTTTGCTGCAGCGACTGCGCTGACACCTGCTGCGGGCTGTGCCGCTTGAGTGAGATTGTTGCGCTTCGGAGCGGCGTGAGCAGCGGTTTGGTTATCGTCAACTTGTGCAGCAGTTTTGAAAATGCTCGCAGCTTGTTGCGCGAGTACTTTCGCTGCTTGAGACATTTGTTGCGGAATTGCCTGAGCTGTTGCCTTTAGGTTCTCAAGTTCTTCAATCGACAAATCCAGAAGTGGCTTTTGAACTTCTGTTTGAGTTTCGAAGCTGGTTGTTACTTCTTCGTCTTTCGGAGGCGTTAGCTCTACAAACGAAAGCTTTTCTGTGATTGCGAATCTCGGTTGCGCTTCTGCTTCTGCGGTATCGCACGCTTTTCTGAATTCTTCGCCAAGTTTGTTGAGACTTTTTGTTGCCACAGCTGGAACATTGAATGCTCCGCTAAAGTCGCGACCAACCGATTCAGTTTGCAACATCTGATCGAGCTCTGTTTGAACTTGTTGCAAGTTTTGAATGAGGTTCTGTTGGTTCGTTAGAACTGATAATCTCGCGGCCTCTTCTGGGTTTGCGGACTCTGCAATTTTCGCCTGCGCAAGTGCCGCTTCATCTTCCCGCGCCCATGCTGGCAATTGTTCTTCGGAGAACATCAGCTGATCGCGATTTACCTTAGCAATAAACTCTAACTCGCCCATCGGGAGATCGACTTGTTGTGCGATCTCATCGACAGTCTTACCTTGGTTTGCGAGGCGTGCGGCCTTCAAATATTTCTTCGTGTTTTGGCGCTCGATAATTTCTTCGTGAGGGATTTTGTCTTGGAAAATCCTTGCGACTTCAAGGCTGCGATCCATCGACTCACGAATGAGAGTTACGTGTTTGTCAGCAAGTTGAATCTTGTTTTGAACTTCGCGGATTTTTTGCTCAAGCAAAACTACCAGCTGGCTGACTTGGCTGTCAGTGCGATCCGATAAGTCTTCCAGAACTGCGATCTTTGCCTGAAGAAGTTGTAAGCCTCGGCTTAAACGTGGATCGTCTTTGGGTTGTCGTGTGATGCGCATCGCGAGGAAAAAAACTCCGACACCAAGTGCGATATTTATGAAAATTTGAAACACACCAAGTGCGCCCATTAGGCCTCCAACAATTAAATGCTCGGCGGCATTCAGCCGCCTCTCGCCCTTTCGTGCTCGGCAAAATTTGCCTAGCCCGCCACAAATCCATCTGCGATCTATACTTTAATCTTAGAGGGGATTGCGGGCTTGGACAATGCGACCAAGGTCGCACACTTTTGAAGCACCTCAACTTTGGTCCAGTTGCTCTCGCAGATTTTAGTTTAGCGCACTCTTTAAACTGGTGAATTCACAAGGACACTCATGATTTGATGCTCAGTGGATGGGGGATAAATGAAAATTCTAGGTTTGCTCTTTGCCGTTGTATTCGCTTCACAAGAAACTCTCGCTCGTGATTTTGAGAGCCTGATCCCTTGGACCACTGAGTTTATTGAAAACGCCGCTAAGAATGGAACCGCGGTTGGTCTCGACTTCGACAAGTATCTTGTTACGGGTATGGACTCGGAAAATCTGATCGTTGAGGAGCGGCCGCCAAAAGCCGCTTTCCAAAATCTTGCTCTTTTTAATTATAAAACGAACGCGCTAGAAGTTTTGGCTCAGTGTTTTCCAGCAAAAAAAGATCTTCTTGCTCCGTTTGAAGTGGCCGTTAACGGTCGCCTTGTTGTTATTAGAGGAAAAACAGCAACGACAGGTCAGCGTGCAATTGGTGTGATCTCTCGAGATACAAAAAAATGTATATCCACGTATGCGACCAGCGAAAATTGGGTGGGTCCGCGCACGATCGGAAATGTAACTTACTTCATCGATAATGATTCAAGAGTGCTTTCTGCAGTTAATCCTACTAACTCTACGCTTTCAAAGGTTGCCGACCTCTCTGCGAAAGTAACTGACTTCGACGGAGTAGCTGACCAGGTTTACTTAATGAGCAGCGGCTATTTTGATCTTGTGAAGGTGACGAAGCTCGATCTCAATACAAAAAGTTTTCAGCCAATCAACTTGCCAGATTTCCAAGGTTGGAAATCAGGAAATCGCTATTTCCATCAAATTCAGACGCATGGAACGAAGCTAGCAATGTTCTCATACGGCAGCTCTGGAAAATATTCTGGCATACCCGGCTACTACATCGTCGATTTAGAAAATATCGAGAAGAGTTTTTGGGCTGTAACAACTTGGAGCAACTTTGAAAACACAGATTATTTCTATTTCGATTTTACTGGCGAGACGATTAATGAGTTCGTGCCGCCGGGACGCCGACCGACGTATGACAAGCGCTTCCCGATCTATGTGAACCATCTTCAAGCAACTTTGGTGAGCAAGGCAAAAAGCCTAGCGTTAAACCCAGAAGCTTACTGGGGAGGCTTCCAAATTAGTAATGCGGGAATCTTTCAGCTGACAGCTCAAGATACGCAAGTTTATTTAACCCTGACCGATTTTTCTGGAAAGGAATTGAAACGCGTTCCCTCGATAAAAATCAACCGGCCGACCAACGTTTGGATGAAAGCTGCCGATGGAAAGATTATTGTTCGGGATTATAACTATCCGGTGCAAATCAGTATTCACGACCAGAAAACTCTCAACGTAATTAGCAGCGTTTCACTTTACGAAACGTATGTCGATGTCACTACGCTCGGTAACAAACTTTATCTGAGCCCCGATGCGGGCAAGCCCGGAACAATCAGCGTTTTTGATTTCAGCGGCAAGCCTCTTAATGAATTAAATTTCGAATTCCCACGCGACGTGAAGGGCGAGACGACCAATGCCATGAACCACCATAGCTCTATCGTAATTAGAGATGGAATAGCCTACGTCGGTATGGTGTCTGATAACGTGCAGCGAGCTTATCTGATCATCCAAAATTTAACTTCAGGCGCACAGCGTACATTCACTGCTGATTGCGGCTTCCGATATTGCATTTCGCTCGATTCACATACAGTGCCCAATGTTTATTTACTCGGTAACCGTGCATTCTTGAGCTTTAACCCGGAGCTCGTCGAGTTCGACCTGCAAACTGGAGCAAGCAAGTTCATCTCAATGGGCACCGGTGCATATCAAATGTCCGCGTTTAATAACGCGCTTTGGATTGGGCACGCGCCTCAGTCGAGAAACTTCGGCGCCGGCGACGCAACTTTGAGTGTTTACACGAAATAACGACTTAGACCTTAGTAGGGCGAGGTACTGATTGTTTCGTCGTCATTGTCTTAGTGCGAACTCTTGTTTGTAATAAGAATAGGCGATTGTTAGCGCCGTAACTTGGGGGATTTCGATGCGTGCACTTTTACTTCTATCATTTCTTTTTGTATCCGTTGCTCACGGGAAAGCGGTTGATGCGAAAGGTTTTTACCTGAAGACCGCATTTGAATATCAAACTGCCGACAAGATCACAAAAGCCGAAACGACTCAGATGCTTGATTCGAACTACAAAGGTTGGACAACTCTTATTCCACCAAAAGACGGCGTTACTCTTCTTGGGAAGTTAGCTGAAGGGGAAAACAAAACGATCAACGTGGAATACATGGTGATCGACACGAATCGCCCGAATGCTCTTGTATCGTCTCCGTCGGTAGTTGCTCGCATCGGCGAGTCGGCGAGGATCGAAACAGCCGATAGCCGCGGTCAGCGCGTGAGTGTTCAGCTGATTGCGACTCCCGCTAACACATCAAAAGCTGAGTAAAACCAAAAGGTAACAAGTACCTTTTTCAGCCTATGTTGCTGGCGTTTCTATTTTCCCGTCAGGAAATTTTGCAAAACGACGAATCTCGCCGCCATGGACCATGTCATTGCGGGGCCAAGGCCAGCCGCCGAATTCGTTTTGTTGATACTCATTGATCGTACGGAGGATATCTTCGCGTGAGTTCATAACGAATGGGCCGTGTTGAAATACCGGCTCGCCGATTGGCTTTGCTTGCATGAATAAGATTTCGGCGAGCTGGCTTCCTGAATTTGTGATTTCGATATCCATTTCCGATTGAACCTCGGCCCCAGTCTTGGCAATGAGTGTTTCGCCATTAACCGAAAGCTTCTGACCTTCGAAGAAGTAAAGCATTCGACCCAAATCAGATTTTGTAGCTGGAATCTTTATGCGCGCTCCGGGATCGAGTTTCGCGAGGAGAATTGTAACTTCATGTTCAGGCTCAAACGCCCAGCTGTTTGGTGGAGGGGTCAGTGCTTTTGTTCTGTTGTACTCACCCGCGATGATACTCACGCTCGCTCCCGCATTTTTTACGCACGGGATTTTTTCGGACCAAAACATTGTGAAGTGCGCAGGTGCGGTTTTTTTTGCTTTCGGTAAGTTCAACCAGATCTGGAAAAGTTCAGTTGTGTTTTCTTGATCCTTTTTTAGCAGCGGAAACATTTCTGAATGCTGCACGCCAAGGCCTGCAGTCATCCACTGCACGTCACCTTCGCCGTATCTGCCAGCAGCACCAAGTGAATCGGCGTGATCGACATAACCTTTGCGCACGATTGTGATCGTTTCAAATCCGCGATGTGGATGAACCGGAAAACCTGGAACTTCTTTGCCATGATACATTCTGAAGCCGTCTTTACCTTCGAAGTCTGAGCCCATGGCCCTGCCTTGAAGATGCTTCGCCTCAGGCCCAAACTTGTCGGTTCCCTTCGGATAATTGTCATAGTGATGCGCGCAGAACAAAAACGGCTCTGCTGTTGGAAAATGAAGTCCGAGAGGAAATTGGTTGGTAATCGTTTTTGTCATAATTCTACCTTAGGCTTGCGAAGAACTTTCCCATGCGCTCAGCGGCAATTTTTGCCTTTTCGTTCGGGAGCGCAAAGCTGAGACGAAAATAGCCTTCAAGGCCGAACTCGGCGCCTGGTACGACTGCGACTTTCTCCTTTTCGAGAAGTGCTTTTGCCATTTCACCAGTTGTTGCAAGCTTTGCTCCGTCGCAAGACTTTCCAAGATATTTTGAAACATCCATCCATACGTAGAACGCACCTTGAGGTTCGTGAACGATGATGCCTGGAATTTTCTTTAATTCGCTCGAAATGAAATCAAATCGTTGCTGCAAAAGATTTCGCGTGTTCTTTACGTCTGGCTCACAACTTTTTAACGCTGAAAGCGCCGCATACTGCGAGGCACCCACAGCGCAGCTCACCGATTGGCTTTGATAACTCGACATTGCGTTTACGATATCGCGGTGAGCAGCGGCCCAACCTATGCGCCATCCTGTCATCGCGTAAGATTTTGAAGCACCGTTGAGGACTATCACGCGATCTTTTAATTCAGGAGCAACGTGCAAAATATGCGGAGCGATTTCATCGCCCTTAAACATCAAGCGATTGTAAATGTCGTCGCTGATGATGATCACACGCGGATGATCTTTTAAAACTTGCGCGAGGGCTTTCATCTCGTCGCGAGTGTAGACCATGCCGGTTGGGTTACTTGGCGAATTGAAAAGAATTGCTTTAGTTTTTGGGTTGAGAGCTTTACGAAGCTGATCAGGTGTAATTTTGAAATTTGAATCGGCTCCGCACTTTACGATGTGTGGCACACCTTCTGCCATCATTACCATTTCACTGTAGCTCGCCCAAAACGGCGCGATCAAAATAACTTCGTCGCCTGGATCTACAATAGTTTGGAGTGCTGAGAACAAAACGAATTTTGCGCCGGTGCTGACCGTGATATCGGCCGCTTCGTACTTGACTCCAAGGTCAGTCGAAATTTGTTCAGCGACAGCTTTACGCAATTCAGGAATTCCGTTTGGCGGAGTGTATTTCGTTAAATTGTCTTTGATTGCTTTAATGCCAGCTTCTTTAATGCTGTCATAAGTTGCCCAATCCGGCTCACCAATTGTAAGCGAAATCACGTCGTGACCAGCAGCCTTCAACTCATTGGCTTTCGCTGCCAACATTAGAATCGGCGAAGGCTTAAGAAGTTGTGCACGCTTGGCTAACAACATTACGAACCCCTTTTCTTGGATGTGGGCTTCTTCTTTGGAGCATTCTTGGGAGCAATATTAAACTTTTGTCGCAAAATTTTTGCGACTGACGGTGGAACTAAATCTTTTACCGAACCACCATGTTGCACGACTTCTTTCACCGTGTTCGATGAAACATAGTAGTACTCGGGGCTCGCGAAGACGATCATCGTCTCAACATTTGGCGCGAGCTTTTTGTTCATGTTCGCCATCACGAGTTCGTACTCGTAGTCGCTCACGGCGCGAAGGCCACGAACGATGACGCGAATTCCAGCTTTCTTTAAATACGCAACCGTTAGACCGTCGTGCGCTTCGACCTTAACTCCGGGAATTCCCTTAAGAGCTTTGCGAGCGATTTCGATTCGTTCTTCGACGGTAAATAAAGAAGTTTTCTTTGAGCTCTTAGCGATCAAGAGAGTGATTTCGCCAAAGATGGGTTGAATGCGGCGAATGATGTCGATGTGACCATTTGTAATCGGATCGAAACTGCCTGGGTAAACTGCGCCTGACATAATTTACTTTCTGACTACTTCCTTCGAAAATAAGAGAGGTGTTTGTCACCGTAATCTTTGTGATCAAACCGCTCGATCGCCTCGTACTCGTCTTTTACCGTTTCATGTTTAGTCGACTCGATCACTATGACCGCTTCACTCAACATGAAATTGTCGTCGTCGCCACTACTTTGGAGCACGCGCTTCGAAATCGTTTCGAGGACTTCATCCGCCATTTTTTCCGTAAAAGGCGGATCTACAAAGATGACGTCAAACGCTGGGCCCTTGTACTTCCGAACATATTTTAAAACGTCGTCACCGACCACCTCTATCTCGTTCTTGATCCCGAGTTTTTCGAGGTTTTCGCGAATTATCATCAAAGATTTACGATTGAGTTCGACGGCGATGACATGGCTTGCGCCTCGAGAGTGCGCTTCGATGGCGAGATTGCCCGTTCCTGAAAACAAATCGAGAACGCGGCCGCCAGGCACATCATTTTGCAACTTATTGAAAATGCTCTCTTTGACTCGGTCTGTTGTCGGGCGAATGTGGTCAGCTTTAAAGGAAACGAGATTCCTACCTTTAAATTTGCCGCCAATTATCCTCATGGAACTCCGGAACGCGATGCCAGCAGGTTCAAAAAGCTAGTGATCGCCGTCTTTCCCACTGGAGTCAAAGGCTTGAAGTGGATTTCAGCAATGTGTTGAACGCCACCTTCTTTAGATCCCGTATGTTTGTTATAAAGTTTAATTACAACGCAAGTTTCTTTCACGGTCTTATGGAGAACGGGCGTTTCAAACGTCACTTCGAGCTTATCGCCCGCCTGTAGAAAGGGCGTGGCGAGCTCTATGAGGAATCCCATTTGCGTAAGCTTTAGGATCTTTCCTTGAGCGGGTCCGTTCGCGAGCGCGAGTGACGCTGCGATCGGGTACGCTTGGACTTTTTTAACTTGTACTTTTTTAACTGGGACGTTTTTTGGCAAAGAGTTCCTCTGCTTTCGCTACCATATCAAAAATATTCTCAAAAGGTTTCGGTACAAAGAGGTCTGCGCCCATCCCTTGAGCCGTTTCCATATTGTGCTCTCCAGAATACGCCGACATCAAAATAACAACAGTCTCTCCTTTTTCGGCGCCGATCTCGCGTAAAACTTGGGGGCCACTGAAGCCGGGCATCAAGACATCAAGAAAAACCAGATCGGGTTTAACAGTTTTCCATGTTTGCAAACCCTCTCGGCCGTCGACAGCTTCGGTCACCTGATGACCTTTCGCCTGGCAAGCGCGACCTAAGGATTTTCTCACCAGCGGTTCATCGTCCACAATGAGAATTTTCATAATTGCCCCTGCCGGTCTAATTTAAAACTCTTGGCAACCGCACAATGAATTTTGCGCCTAAACCCTTCTCGCTTTCAACACGAATCTCGCCACCGAATTTTTCGATTACGCTCTGACTCATGCTGAGACCAAGACCAGTTCCTTGGCCTTCTTCTTTAGTGGTAAAAAATGGCTCAAAAATACTTTCTTGGATCTCTTTCGGAATACCTTCGCCCGTGTCGCTAACACTTAGCTCTGCGCTGGTTGCGTCCATGCGGGTTTCAATGGTGATTGTGCCTGGATTCTTCATCGCTTGGCATGCATTGTTCACTAAGTTGAAAACGACTTGCTGCATGAGATGCGGTTCGACTTTGACGTCGATGGAGTCTTCAGAGAGGTAAATTTCACTGCGGTGATCGCGCATCGCGGTTTTTAGCATCGGTAACGTCCTTGTGACGACATCGTTGAGTGAAATCTGAACTTGCTTTTCGTCGCCACCGCCGCGAGAGAAATCGAGAAGATTCTCAATGATTTTTTGTGATCGCGCAGCCGCCTTTTCAACTTCGAGAATGTCTTCGTGAATTTGGCCGCCCAGATCTTTGAGTTCACTTAGCAAGATTTGCGCAAGCGATCTGATCCCAGTTAAAGGATTGTTGAGTTCGTGCGCGATGTTTCCCGCAAGTAGGCCGACTGCCGCCATCTTTTCACTTTGAACGACGCGGCCGTGGAGTTCACGAGCGTCCGTGACATCAACGTAATGGTTGATCACATTCGTTGTTCGCGTCTCGTCGTGAACGCGAATTGGATAAGAATACACCTCGTAGATTTTTCCATCACGTTTTACTTGCGAAGATTGAGGCGCACCAGTGCTAAGTGCCTTTGCCACTGGGCAACCACGACAAATAGTTTCGGAGTTGGCAAACATCTTGTGACATTTCGAATCGAGTCCGCCGCCGTGAAAGTGGCGATTGGCTCGAATGATTTTGTAATCGATGTCGACAATTGCGATTGGATCTTTAAG
>JANOUF010000137.1:0-3782 GCA_031416685.1 Bdellovibrionales bacterium | reverse complement strand
GATCACTAGGAGCCGGGGGTAGTTTTTGTAAATCTCGTGGAAGTTACCTTTAACTTTTAGGCGAATGTAGAAGCGGAAAAACCACTGGCGCAGAATAATCCACCAGAGAAAACGCGCAACCATACCCATCATGTCGTAGTGACGAGTAAAGAGTGGCAAGTGCTTCAAGTACGAAGGCAACTTCATCCATTGTTCGTTTTCGTAATCCCAATCCTTCATATCATTCCGCGTTCAAGTGCATACATTGCGTAATAGAAAATTGGCGCAACGAAAATTGTTCGATCCATGATCGTGAGTAAATCGCCGCGACCAATGATGAACACGCCTGCATCTTTTATCCCTAAATCTCGACGAAGCACAGAGAGAGTAAGGTCGCCGATGCTACCGCCTAAGCACGCAACCAAAGCAGATGCTACCCAGTAAGGTTCACTTCGATCTGGAAGTAAGTGCCGCATGCCCCACGCGAGCAGCATCGTGAGTCCTGCTGCGACCAAAAATGCTTCGAGATTTCTGCGTGGAGTGATGTTCTTAAAAAGTTTAATTGAACCAAAGTTTCGGCTAAGGAGAAGATAAAGGTTATCGCACATCTCCGAGAGTAGAACGATGTAGATCACCATGAATGGACCGCGCTCAAGCTGCCAGATCCAGCCGAGATGCATGAATGACCATCCAAGAAAGCTAAACGCCATCAGCGAAAGCGCAATGTACTGAATCATATGGCGATAGGAGTTTCGGTAAATTGGAACTAAACAAATCACACCTAAAAACGCCATCGGTATAAAGTTATAAAGGTGCAAGTTGTCGTTATGGATACAGAGTGCAAGCGCAATGATGGCTAGGTAGGTAATCCAAACGAAGTTACTTCGGTGATACATCCCAACCATTTGGAAGAATGTCTTCGCACCTAAAATTCCCACGGCAGTGAGCACAATTAGCGGCCACGGATTTGATAAGCCCATGAATACGAGGAGAATTGGCGCGGCGATAATCCAGCTCTGCAGCGAAGCCCAGTGTGCGTACCAGGTCGTACCTCTATGGCGTAAGAAAAACGAAGGGATCGCAATCGCGAAAAGCGAGCCGAGGATGATTAAAACCGTTTGCCGATAAAGCGGGTCGGCCCAAAGATAGAAGCTAAGTTTACTCATGAAGTGGTCTCGATGTTGTAGTCTTTGATTTTTTTATAGAGGCTTGAGCGAGAAATTTTTAAAAGGTCTGCGGCATCTTCGACTTCCGTTTTTGTTTTTAGCGCGATTCGAATCAATTGCGCTTCGTAATCTTCAAGTAGCTGGCTTAAGCCCCGATCAAGATCAATATTTTGCGCGACATCAGGCTGCGCGGCGATTGCAGGTAAAACTTTTTCGACATCTTCAGCGCGAATGATCGGAAGAGGAGAGTACAGGCTGAGCTGCTCACAAGCGCGTTTCAACTCGCGCACATTGCCTGGCCAGCCATGCTCAGTGAGCCTCGTTGTTGCGTCGTCAGAGAGAGATTTATTTCGGCGAGGACGCTCTCGCTCTAGAAAGAAAATAGCTAACGCCGGAATATCTTGTCTGCGATTTCGGAGCGGCGGCAACTGAATTCGTTTTCCGTTTAATCTCCAGAGAAGATCTTCTCTGAATTTTCCATCCTTCACCATTTGCGAAAGATTTTGGTTACTCGCGGTAATCACTCGCACGTTTACTTTGATATTCTCCTTCGCACCAACGCGGCGAATTTCTCCGCTTTCAAGAAAGCGCAAAAGTTTTGCTTGTTGGCTGAGCGGCAACGCCTCGATCTCGTCGAGAAACAAATCACCATTGTGAGCAGCTTCGGCGAGTCCCATTTTATTTTGGTCTGCACCCGTGAAAGCTCCTCTGACGTGACCAAACACTTCGCTTTCAAAAACATTTTCAGGAAGTGCGGCTACGTTTACGGTGATGAACGGGCGGTTTTCTTCTTGTTGGTTCAAAAGACTTGCGACGACTTCTTTGCCTGTGCCGGATTCGCCTTCGATGCAAATTGGTCCAGCTTCACCTTTGAGAGAAGCAATTAGCTTAATGACTTGATGGCTTGGCTCACTTTCGCCAACCCAAATCGTTTTGTTTTTCTGACCGCGAGTTGTAGCGCGACGCATGAGCCCCAATGCTTCAATTTTTTCTAAAGTCAGAATGATTTCTTCTGGCGTAAGGGGTTTCGCCAAAAAGCGTGCTGCGCCTGCCTTAAGACAAGCTTCCATGAGTTCACGGTCGAGGTCGCCCGACATCGCAACAATCTCAAGATGCGGATCTGCTTTATGAAGTTGGGCGATGATGCCTACGCCTTCGGCTTTGGATTTATTTGGCGTGAGATGCATGTCGACGAACGCAGCGTCAAAAGCTTCATTGCGGATTTCATTCGCAGAGCTTGCGGCAACAACTCGCCATTGCTCGGGAATGCACATTTTGATGCTTTGGATGATCAAATCATCATCATCCACCACAAGAAGTTTTAAGCGATCGACACTCATGCTGTTTATCCTATTCAAGATCGGACGACTGTGACAATAATAAGGCACTAATCTACTTACGCACCGCATGTGTTTCGGGAGACGTCACAATGCATTCCCAAGCTCCATTTCGCGTACTTTTAGTCGAAGGTATTCATCCACGTGCCAAAGAAGTGCTTGAAAAAGAAGGCTGTATCGTTCGCCTAGAGACACATTCACCAAGTGAAGCGGAGCTCACGCAGTGGATCAGCGAGTATAATGTCGTTGGAATTCGGTCAAAAACACAACTCACCGAGAAAGTTTTGAAAGTAAATCCGGGTTTATTGGCAGTTGGAGCCTTTTGTATCGGTACCGACCAGGTCGACACGAAATGCGCGGGGCTGATGGGAACACCTGTTTTTAATGCGCCCTACAGCAACACTCGCTCGGTTGCTGAATTGGTCTTGTGTGAAATCGTGGCACTGTCTCGTCAACTGGGCGATCGCAACAACGAAGCGCATCGTGGTGGTTGGACGAAATCGGCAGCTGGCGCACACGAAGTTCGCGGCAAAACTCTAGGAATTGTTGGTTACGGGCATATCGGTAGCCAAATTTCAGTTTTGGCCGAAGCATTCGGAATGCGAGTTAAGTTTTTTGACGTCGTTAAAAAACTTCCGCTCGGAAATTCTCAAGCAACGGAATCGCTGACAGATCTCTTGAAAACTTCTGATTTCATCACTCTTCACGTGCCAGATACGCCTCACACCAAAAACATGATCGCTGCTGCGCAGTTGCAGTTGATGAAAAAAGGCGCCCACTTAATCAATGCAAGTCGTGGGTCAGTCGTAAACGTGAAAGACCTCGCCGATGCAATTCGTTCTGGCCAAATTGGTGGAGCAGCCGTCGACGTTTTTCCGGAAGAACCTGCGAGCAACAAAGAAAAATTCGAAACTGTTTTGCAAGGTTTGCCAAATGTGATTCTAACTCCGCATATCGGCGGCAGCACGGAAGAAGCACAAGAGGCTATTGCAGTTGAAGTTGCTCAAAGCTTAATTGGATTTTTAAAGACCGGAAGCACGCGCGGAGCTGTGAATTTTCCAAACGTCGATCTTCCGGTCGCGGGCGGTGCACATCGAATGCTCAACGTTCATAGAAACGTGCCGGGCGTTTTGTCGGAAATCAACGGTATCGTCTCGGATCTCGGAGTGAACATTCAAGCGCAGTATCTATCGACCAATCCAAATATTGGTTACTTGGTCATGGATATGGAAGTAGGCGAAGCTGATCCAGTTGCTGCGCGAGTCGGCGCACTTAAGACGAGTATCAAAACTCGCGTCGT
>JANOUF010000136.1:0-5504 GCA_031416685.1 Bdellovibrionales bacterium | reverse complement strand
TCGAAGTCTGTCGGGCGCTCGCCCTTCTTCGTGATCAAACCGAATTTGTACCAGTCATAGTGTTCGCGGCAGAACGTAAGTAGGTCCGCACCTTTTGCGCATCCTTGGCAGATGCAGCGGTTAAGGGAAACTACGTTACCTTCGCTACCTTTTTCTTGATGCTTTAATTTCGTCGACATGAATTCATCTCCTAGCCGCTACTTTTGGCGAGCTATTGAATTCATCGTCAAAACTTTGGTCCCGCTTTAGAGAAGTCTAGTAAACAGGACCTTCGACTCAGTGCCTCACTGTCTCAAGTTGAGATTATATCGCCATCTCTCCGCCAACTCTCCAAGACGGGCGCCACAACTCATTTGATATTAGTAAAGTAAGGGGAAGTACGTGGCTCAATTTGATTTTGACTGTGCAGTTATTGGCGGAGGGCCCGCAGGGCTCGTAGCGTCGCTTTATCTGGGAAGATATCGGCGCCCAACTGTGCAATTCGCATTTGGAAAACCGCGCGCATACTGGATTTGCGATGCGTACGAGTATTCAGGAAAACCAATTGTAGTGCTGAGTCAGGATGATCACGGCCTCAAGACCTCTTTGTTTTTGCGTCGCTACTCAAAAAGCGTGACGGCAATAATAGAAAGCGAACAACGACCGTCAGTGTCGTTAGTAAAAAAGTGTGAAAGGGCAGGTGTGCGGTTGGTAAGCCGCGACTGCAGCCACCGCGATTCATAATGAACTGCGAGAAGTAAATTTATTTTGATATCTATTCCGAAGATGACTTTCTGGCCCGAACTTGATTGATTGGCAGTCGTGATCGATTTCTCCAAATTTACATTTCATCCAGTTGTGAATCTCCCTTCTCAATATGAAGTTTTTGACTTTACGAAGGGCTACGATGCAAAGCGCGCCCGCCAAAGCCAGTACGGCGTGGGTAAATACAATGAGAAGCGCGTCGGCATGTACGAACATGAAATATTTAAAGGTCAGCGGAATATCCACTTAGGTGTCGACATCGCGGCACCTGTTGGAACTCCCATCCATGCGTTTGCCGACGGCGATATCTTTCGTTTTAATTTCAATTCGAAGCCTGGCGATTACGGCTATACGATTATCACGCAGCATATTTTTGACGGCGTTCCACTTTACGCATTGTTTGGCCATCTAAGCGCAGAGTCTCTTACCAACAAGCAGCTTGGAGTAAAATTTAAGGGTGGCGACGTCCTCGGCTGGATCGGAAATGAGAACGACAATGGAGGTTGGAATCCTCATGTCCACGTTCAACTGAGTTACGACAAACCTGACGTCTGCGACATGCCTGGAGTGGTCAGCGAAGAGCAACTTGAGAAAGCGCTCAAGGTCTATCCTGATCCCCGTTTGGTCCTGGGCCCTCTGTACTAATTTCACCCAGCGAGCCACAAATTTTTCAAAGTTTTCCAAAGGCATTCGATTTACCGAGCTATTTCACCTGTTTTTGCGATCTGACACGGTCTGTGCCTGGGTATGAAAAATGCTTCATTCTGCAAGCGTGATATCGCACGGGGGATCCATATTCAGTTTCAATCATTCGCGCGCCGCGCTTGCGTGGTCGGCGATTGCTTTTTCTTATGCGATTCTCGCAATGGCGAATCTCACGAGATTTGGTTCTGAAACCTTCCATCTCATTTTTAGCCTTCGCTTAGTTGTTTGCTTGCTAGCCGCTGGGATGACGCTTTGGACATTAGGTGAACTTCCGCTTACTAAAACGATTACACGTGGGCTTTTCGCGTCGGTGTTTGCTCTGGAGTTGGGCCTCTCACTTCAGATGGGAAAACTTTCGGATGCTTTACTTTTGCTTGCAGCCGTTGCTGTGGCCGCAGCATTCAACGTTAAGCGCGATCAACGATTTGCTTTTGAGAATGTCGGTCGTGGTTTAAAGCCAACGATACGTAGACAGCGAGATCTCATCGCAGAGCTTCGCGATAGCGCTGCAAAATTGAAAGAAACTTTACAGCCGACCATACAACTAGCGTCGGCAACTTTGAAATCGGGGGATAGAATGTTTGCACACGAAGAAAGAGCGATCCAGAGCTCGCCGGTGATAAAATCCAACGGGCCTGTACAAGGCATGGAAACAATCACGCAGCTTTGTGCGAGCATTGTTGAGGCAAAACGCGCGAAATATCTCGGGATCAAGCGTGCTCATTTGGTTTTGGCAGCATCTCGGAAATTCGATATTCCAGTTCAAGTTATGATCGAGGCTGATGACTTTCAAAAAATCGTGGGCGCTTGCATTGATTACGCGACTGCATCGTTGAGTGGCGGAGAAGGTCTTGTGCGTTTGAGTGTCTCGACCGGCGTACGCCATGTGACCTTGTCGATTGAGGACAATGGTTACGGTATCAGCGAAGAGCGACTGGCAATGACTGACACTGATGAGAAAATGACGTTTGCGCAATTACGTGGGCTCGCTGCATTCTGGGGCGCACGTTTGGTTAGAAACGCACGATTAGGGGTGGGTAGCAGAGTCGTGCTCGAGTTGCCTCGTACGGATGCGTTTGTTTACGAGGGCCGTACGCCTGAACCGCCGACTGTTAAGCGTTCGACTGATCTTGAGTTGCCGCTCGGGTAAGCCGATCCCAAATCGCTTCCCAGAAACCACCGTGTTGGTCAGCCTTACGTCGCACAAAGATTGATTTCTTTCCCGAGGCTGCGAGGTCGCGAAGCTGACTGTAGAGTTCGCGCGCCGCTTGAGCAGGTTCAACATTCAAAACTAGTTCGATAGCGCCTTCGGGCGCTTTCGCTTTCTCACTGACAATAGTAAGAGGAATGTCGGGCATGTAATGATGTTTGAGAGTTCCAGGAGAATTTTCAGCACCAATTACGCGGCTGATAGTTACCGGCTGCGCCCATTTCAAAACGGCAGCTTCAAGATCCGTTTCCGTCACGCCACCTGGCCGCAAAATTTTAATTTCATTTTCGCTTATTGAGATGACGGTCGATTCAACGCCGACGTCGCAAGCTCCGCCATCGAGAATCAATAAATCCACACCAGGAAATTCAGATTTCACATGTTCTGGACGCGAAGGACTTGTGCGCCCGAAACGATTTGCACTAGGAGCCGCGATCGGACTTCCGAGTTTTTCAATTAATTGTTGCGTGATCGCATGACGGGGAAAGCGCACCGCGACGGTTTCCAAACCTGAAGTTATCAGCGAGTTCACATGTGGAGCTTTCGGCAATACGATTGTGAGTGGACCGGGCCAAAAAACGCGCGCGACATAGTCCGCAAGAGGTGGCCATTGACTCACTAAACTCTTTGCTTGTTTAAATCCGCACACGTGAACGATGAGGGGATCAAAAAAAGGTCTTTGTTTCAGATCAAAGATTTTGCGCAAACCCGATTCACTGTCGATCGAGGCGGCGAGACCATAGACCGTTTCCGTCGGTACCGCGACGACATCGCCCGCTTTTAGCCGTTTGACGGCATCATCAATTTTGTTCGTGTCGACCGTTGGCATTGCTGTGACTTTACACAATGAGACACAAGGTCGCAAGTTCGAGGATCCCACAGTGTTGGTTCGTTCATTAGGTTGCTCGATAGACAGAGTGTTACGCTCGATTATGGCTTGGGGTTCTTCCGTCGAACTTTTTTTATTCCCACTCCCTCGCATGGTGTTCTTTCCTGGAACGACCAAGCCTCTCAATGTATTTGAGCCCCGCTACGTTCGGATGGTCCACGACGCTGTCGAGAACGAGCGTTTGATTGCACTCGGCTTTTCCGATCCACGCAGAATGAGTGAGGGCGGCGTACGTCCAATTGCTGGCGCGGGCCGGCCTGTGATCCTTGACGTACGAAAAGATGGAACGATGCTCATCTTGGTCGAGGGTTTAGGTAAAGTCAGGCTTCAGTCAAAAAGTCCCTGGGATTCAGTGGACAAGCTTTGCGGCGCTCAATGGGTCGAAGAGACAAACGCGTTAGATCGTGAAAACGTTTTTCTTTTAAACAGAATCGAGAAAGAGTTCATCCGTTGGCTTGAAGCCAACGTCGGCGACCGAGCACAGCTTTCGATTTTTTTAAATCAGCTAAAAAGTCCGTACGAAAAAATAAATTATTTCTGCTCACTCATGATCTATGACGCCGAAACTCAGCATCAACTTTTAGCCATCAACGACGTCAATGAGCGCCTTCGCGAAATTAGCACCTTGCTTAACTACGACCGGCAAGTTCTCACGCTTTAGTCGATCGACCCTTTGCAACTGCGGGAGCCGTCATCGGGTCCTCAGGCCAACTATGTTTTGGATATCGTGCTTTCAATTCTTTTCTGACTTCATTGTAGCTACCTGCCCAGAATCGAGCCAGATCTTGCGTGATTTGAACGGGACGATAATTGGGCCCAAGCAGTTGTAACACCGGAAGCACTCGGCCTTCTGCAAGTGCAGGTGCTTGTTTCCAACCAAAAACTTCCTGCAAGCGCACTTCAAGAAACGGCGGGCGATCGGGAGGGTAGTGTAGGCGAATGCGACTTCCGCTTGGGACCTGTACGGATTCAGGCGCTTCTCTTTTGAGGAATTGAGAAAGTTCGGTGCCGAGCAACTCTTCGAGCGCCCAAACGAAATCTTTCTCAAGAAATAAATCTGGCTTTTTCTCACCTAGAGATATCGACTCGATAAGTTCCCGAACCTTTTCATGAGACGAATCTTCAAAACTGAACGTTGGCCACGGCCTTTCAGGACAGGCTTGTTTCAAGAATGCGACTCGGCTCAACCATGAGTTTACTTTTTCATTTCGTACGAGGATATCCGTCCACATACCTTTTAAGATCTCGGGAAGTAGGCGTGTAACTTCCTCTGGCTTTGCTTCAGCTTGTCGGCCGTCTTCTAATGGCAAATCTTGAAAAGATAGAAAGATTTTTGTCATGACCTTGCCGCTCGTTTCATCTAGTTCGGTCACGCGCGATTCTTTGACGAGCTCTGGGTAAAGTCGTGCGAGCCACTCTTGCTCTACACGGCTCGCAAGCGTCACGACTGCATCTTTTGCATTTTTGGCATCTTTTGCGCCAACGTTGTCCGCGGTGTAAGCATCTACAGCAATAAACAGCGATGATTTTGCGACACAAGAGTGGGGAGAAAGCTTCACACCTTTGCCGCCAACCATTCTTGCTTCCGGATAGCTTGCGCGGCGGCGCCGGCAGATGCGATCTGGAAACGCAAAAAGTAGAAGTTCAAGATCACTCTTCACTTCAGATGGACCAGAGACTCTCCCGCCAATTTTCTCAATTTGTTGTTTTGCGCGTTCAAGTTGCGCCAAAGCACCGCGATCAACGTTTGCACGAAGATGTCCAAGTGCAACTTCAGCGCGAAGAAGGACGTCGCTTTCACAATTTGAAATTGATCGAGCGGCGCTTGGTTCGAGTAAAATATCCTTTTCAGAAATGAGAGCTGCAAACAGAGCAGCAGTCGACAAAAACTCTTTCCCCGCCGCCTCGAGCATCCGAGCTAAGCGCGGATGAAGCGGCCAACGTAAAAGTTTTTTC
>JANOUF010000135.1:0-1505 GCA_031416685.1 Bdellovibrionales bacterium | reverse complement strand
CTCACAACTCACCCCGCCGAACCTTTTCAAGCAAAAGCATGTTGGAAGCAGTGTCATCAGCTTGTCGAGCTTGTTGGTTGGTTGTGAACTGGCCGGAGTTTGCGAAAACCGTGACTTCATTGAATTTCGTTTCGAATAACTTCATTGGATGCTTTGCTTTGATCAGGTACGCATCGGGCATCTCGAAAAAGGCATCGACATAAAGATTGATTTTATCTTCGCTCAAGCCTTTCGCTAA
This sequence comes from Bdellovibrionales bacterium, assembly GCA_031416685.1. Lineage (GTDB taxonomy): Bacteria > Bdellovibrionota > Bdellovibrionia > Bdellovibrionales > JAMPXM01 > JANOUF01. The sequence goes on along the minus strand of JANOUF010000135.1, from coordinate 1,267 downwards.
CCTCCCCGCTATTCCGGCGGTGGGGCCCTTGATTTCTGGATTCGATCCATACTTAAACTTAAAGTTCTGACAATACCTTGCAATAAAACCTTTGGTTTTTTGCGCGTCAGCTTCTTTCGTAGAATCCGCGCTTGCGATTGTTTTTGAAATCTTGCGTGTAATCTCTTTCTTCTCTTTGTCTTTATCTATATCTAAGTCTTTATCTATATCTAGTCGCGATTTCGTCGCGTTTTCGTCGCGACGGCGTCGTGCATTTATCGTGTCCTTATCTAGTAAATCCAATAAGATCGGCATCGAAATTTGAAGCGAGTTTCCAGAAAACTGAAATGAAAGCAGACCATTTCCTTGGCAAATGCTGAGAAGTTGCTGGAGTTTCACCCGGGAAATGCGCAGGTTTTGCCGGACAACTCTTGTGTGAAAGTTGAACAAACAGTCGGCTTCCACTGGCTTTTCGCCAGACTTTGGCTCCATTTTTTCGGCGCACATTTCCATTAAAAGGTAGTAACAAAGACCGGTATGACCTAGTTGGTCTAAAAGATCTTGGACTGAGCGGCCCCGATGGTTGTCAGAGAAGTGCTTGAACCATCTCATGACATCACCGGAGTTGCTGTCATAGTGCTGTCAGTAAGCCCTCTAATTGACTCCTTTTGACTCTTTTTGAGACAAGACGAAAGGCCGGTAGAAATGATGGTTTTAAATGTGTTTTGAGAGAGAGTTGGTGCCTCGGGCCGGACTTGAACCGGCACGCCCCTGTAAAGGAAGCTCAGGATTTTAAGTGTTGCGCATAGATTGCCTATGTATTTGTTATCTCTAGTGTTTGTCAATGTTGCCCCCAACGATTCTGTCATAGTGCTGTCAACCAACGCTCCGCTTTACTCCGTTTCGTATGTTACAGCTTCCCCGAAACCCTTAATTCTATCCCCTGCTAACTCTGAATAAATGTCTGTTGTTGAACTTGATGAGTGTCCCAAAATGGCCTGAAGTGCTTTAATGTTTCCGGTATTTTGAGCAAACTCTCGTCCGAAAGTATGACGCAAGCCGTGAGGGGAAATATCTAGCTTCGCCTTTTCTCTAACTTCTTCGACCATGCGGTTAATATCTCGAGCCCCGAAATAACGACCGTCATGCCACGATGAAATCCTCTTTGCCCTCGTAAGATGTTTCTTTGTGATACGATTTCAGCGCCAAGGTCAAATATGATGAAATCGGCACGACACATGATGAAACATCCACAGCCTTTGTTCCAATATTTATGGAATTTGTGGTC
>JANOUF010000134.1:0-14862 GCA_031416685.1 Bdellovibrionales bacterium | reverse complement strand
AGAAAAGATCTCTAATGGATCTTTGAACCTTACAAACATCGGCTATGCGCAAATCGCTTTCAAGGCAGAAGCGAAAAACGCTACGCCTCTCAACAAAGAAGAGAAGCTTGAATTTTTATCTCGTATCGAGAACAAATCGACGCGCGACACTCAGAAAATCGTCGCCGAAGAGTTCGGTAAGGAAGTTTTGATCCGTGAAACTGTAAAGCCAGTGACGGCGACAATTTCTAGGATGAATCTTCCGGCAACAGATGAGTTAATCGCTGAAATTGGTGATCTTAAAGGATTTCTTGCGCATTCAAATCCAGGAATTACGACAGCTGAATTGTTCTCGTTGCTCGCGAAGGAAAAGTTGGCTGCAATAAAAAAGAAAAAGGCTAACAATTCAGCGGCGCCGCTGACACGTGAAGATAACTGCGCTAGCGAGGGAAATAGATACGTACGCGCGAAGCTCAGCCGAAAACTATGGGAGCGCGATCAAATGAAGTGCACTAACTGCAAATCAACTTATGCGGTTCAGCGTGATCATCGTGTTCCATTTGGAAAAGGCGGGAAGGCGAGGCTTGAAAATTTGCGTTTGCTCTGCCGCAACTGCAATCAACGAGCCGCAATTGAGTATTTTGGAATCAAGAAAATGAATCGGTACTTGAAAGAAATGCGCAACAGATACGACCCCGGGGCAATTCGATCCGACGCTGGCTGAAGAGATGTTGCAGGACCAGATCACTCGCCTGAATATTCCTTCACGTTGATACCGTACTTTTTAATTTTACGAAGTAACGTGTTCTTCGGAATGTTTGCCTCTGCGACAGTCTTATTAATTTTCCCGCGGTTCGCTTTTAATGCGCTGATGATGAATTCACGCTCCGCATTTTCTTTGAATGCTTCAAAATCTAACGGGCCGGCATAGCCTTTACTAATATTGATTGCTGTAGTTTCGGCACTTTTGCGAACAAGGTGCTCAGGCAAAGATTGGGGGGTGATCCAGTTGCTGTTTTCCACGATGAACGAACGCTCAATGACGTTCTCTAGTTCACGGATGTTACCTGGCCACTTGTAGCTCTTCAAAATGAGAAGTGCATCGTCATTGATGGCTTGAATTTGCCGAGCATGTTGTTTGTTAAAGCGCTTAATGAAATAGCCAGAAAGCTCGCCGATATCGTCAGCGCGCTCGCGAAGTGGAGGCAAGAAAATCGGCATAACGTTTAAGCGGTAAAACAAGTCCTCACGAAATAGACCGTCTTCAATCATCTTCTCAAGGTTACGGTTTGTTGCTGCGACAATGCGAGCATCCGTTTTTACTTCACGCGTTCCGCCGACCGGAACAAATTTACGCTCCTGAAGAACGCGTAAGAGTTTAACCTGCATGTCGGGACGAAGTTCACCAATTTCATCGAGAAAAATAGTACCGCCGTTTGCGAGCTGGAACTTTCCGATTTTTCTTTCGTGCGCGCCGGTGAAAGCACCTTTTTCATGACCGAAGAGTTCAGATTCCATCAACGCTTCAGGGATCGCGCCGCAGTTAAGCGCGATCATTGCGCCTTTTTTTCGAGGAGAATTGTAATGAATCGCTTTCGCGACAAGCTCTTTTCCCGTACCGTTTTCGCCGCGAATGAGAACCGTCGTATCGACTTTTGCGAGGCGATGGATCAATTCAAAAACTTCACGCATTTTGTGAGACGTGCCGACGAACTCCGAATCCACGTCGTCATCCAGAATCGGATTCGAGATTGTGAGTCGCGAAACAAGCTCGCGCACATCATAGGCACGACGAACGATTTCAGTTAGTTTTTCAGGTTGAACTGGTTTTTCTAAGTAGTCGTACGCGCCCTCTTTAACCGCTTCGACGGCATCTTTTAGGTTCGCATGCGCCGTCATCAAAACAACAAAAGTACGCGGATCATGTTGACGGATCAGCTTGAGTGCTTCAATGCCATTGAGTTCTGGCATTCGCACATCCATCAATACAAGATCCCAATCGCCGGACTTGTATTTTTCAAGCGCTTGCAAGCCGTTAGACGCTTCGCCGATTGTGAATTCAAAATCCGGCAGGGCGTTTTGCAAAACTGAAACGACTGTCTTTCGTAGTTCAGCTTCGTCATCAACGATCAGTGCTGTCAGGTGGTTTTTCATGCCGTAACTCCTTCTTGGCGGGCGGGCTCATCCGCTTCCGCGTGCTCCATCGCTACAGGTATCGAAAATCCAACTTTGGTTCCTTCGTTTTGGCGGCTTTCAAGGAAAACGCGACCACCGTGAAGTTCAACGAAGTATTTAACGAGATATAAACCAAGGCCTGTCCCTTTAGCATCAAAATCCAAATTCTTTCCACGAGTGAATTTTCCCCAAATTTTTTCCTGATCTTCGGGGGCAATTCCAACGCCAGTATCTTCGACACTGACGAAGACGTTGTCATCTTTTTCTTGGCTTGTAATGCGAACCGACCCGCCGACGGGTGTGTACTTGATCGCATTTTCAATAAGGTTGTGAATGACTTCTTGAATCAAAGTTGAATCGCCTTCGATAGAGAACATCGGCTCAAGCGTCGTGAGAGTGCGGATCTGTTTTTCAAATGCCAGGGGCGCAAGACCGGCGACCACGCGCTCAATCGTTTCGTTTACATCCATGACTTCCTTTTTGATGCGGAAATCTTGGGCTTCAATGCGGGTCACCTGTAAAATCGATTGGATGTAGCGTTGAAGGTCGTCGGACGACCCCCTCAAACTCTTAAGGTCATCCGTGAACTCGCCAGTAGAAGCGAGAAGCAGTCGATCGACTATCGCTTGGATTTTAGCAATCGGCGTTTTTAAGTCGTGTGACATCATGCTGACGAAATTACTTTTTAGCTCTTCAATTTCACGAAGATAAAGCTGCTCTTGTTCAAGGCGCCATGCACGTTGTTCATTCTGCGAGAGTTGATAGCTCAAGAAAATGATGTATGTAAACCCGAGCTGCAGAATCGGCGAGAGAACAGGAATCCATATGAAAAATGAATCGAATGTCCACGCAGACAATGCTGCCCAAAGTGTGCCAATCCAAACAAAAAGAATTAGCGCAACTGTTTGTGGATAATTACTGAGAATCCAAACGGACAAAAGCAAAAGTGCTAGCAAGCCGATCATGTAAACAAGTTTTGGCGCTCGTAAAATCCATTTTTCCCCGAGTACGTTGTCGACAGCGTTGGCAAGAATTTCGACACGACTCATGCGACCAACAGGAGTTTGCGCTTGATCGAGTGGGTTTGATCTTGAGCCAATTAAAACGATTTTGCCTTTGAGCTCGTCAGTATCGAGTTTCCCCTCAACAATGTCGCGAAAGCTGATAGTCGTGTAGGTCCCTGATGGGCCCATGTAGTTAATCAGGTTCGGAGACTGGAGCGTATTCTCATTGGGTTTTGCGTTTTTTGAAATTCGCGCAACAACTAGTGATAGAGCGGGTAACTTTACTAGGGAAGATGAAAATCGACGAACAATCCCATCATCATCGGCACGAACTGTTTTGATTCCCGAGGTTGCATTGTAAGTAGCTGCGATCTCGGGAACAAGTGGCCGGCCAGCAGTGTCGACTTCAGCGCCCCACGCGATTCGATGATCGGTGAAGAGCACTCTCTGTGATTCTGTCATTTGCGATGCGCGCATATCCGGAAAGAAAAGAGAAACGCCAACAGCTTTCGGATCCTGAACGAGAATGTTGGCAAGTAGAGACTGCCAAAGCTCGGCGTTCCAAAAATAACTATCGCTGTAAGTGATAATTTCTTTTTGCGGGCGAATCATGTTCGGATGCTTGATATCGTGAACAAGAGACCAATCGCGTTCTGAAATATCGATGAGTACAATTCTTGGATCGGGTTGTCGCGCGCCGCGAACACGAAAGCGTAAATCATAGTTGCTTGCTTCGTCGTTTACTAAGAATGCAGAGCCGAGCAAAAAACTTAAAAGGGCACGTAGCCAAAAGCCGCGCGAGCGCCAAGCCATCAGACTTGCGTAAAGCGCGGATTTTCTTAAGCGAGTAAACTTGTTTCCCATTTGTTGACGCAAAGTATCGAATGGACTAAAAAAGAGCAATAAGTCCCAGGGAAAATGCTATTTTAGGCGAGTTTCACTCACTCAAAAATGCGCACAAAGTTTCTATTGGAAAGCCTCGTATGAAAATTCTACAAGGTATTCGTCAGCTACCAAAACCGATGATGAAATCGGTGCTTACGATTGGCAATTTCGACGGCGTTCATTTGGGTCATCAAGCCTTGATCACTGAGGTACTTAAGAGAAGTCAAGCGAGTCGAATTCCAAGCGTCGTCATGACATTTGATCCGCACCCAATGAAGGTGCTTCATCCAGATCGGCAGTTAAAAAGATTATTTTCTAATGAAGATCAGCAACGTCAGTTTGAAAAACTTGGTGTCGATGTTTTGGTAGTCGAACCTTTTTCGCGTGAGTTTTCTCAACTCTCACCGAGTCAGTACGTCGATGGCTGGATCATTAACCCATTTCATCCGGAACTTTTAGTTGTAGGTCACGATTTTAATTTTGGTGCGAACCGCGGAGGAACGCTTTCGTTTCTTGGCGATCGCGCACGTGAAATCGGGTTTGAACTTTTGGTGGTGCCGCCTGTTTCAATCGATGGCGTCGTTGTCTCCAGCAGTCGGGTTCGTGAAGCAATTACGAAGGGCGACGTTGGCCAAGCTGAAAAACTACTAGGGCGCCGATTCTATCTTGAAGGCATTGTCGAAAAAGGAGCGGGCCGAGGTCGTACGATCGGCGTTCCGACAGCGAATCTTCGAACTTCAGTTGATCTAGTGCCGTCGCTCGGAGTCTATGCGGCTATGGCAGAATTAAATGGAAAACGTTACGCAGCTGCGGTGAATATTGGTCATAACCCAACATTCCAAACCGAAGGCCAAGTTTCAATCGAAGCGCACTTGCTTGATTTCTCCTCTGATATTTACGGAGTGCCTATGCGAATCGAGTTTGTCGAGCGCATTCGTGACGAACAGAAATTCTCAAGTGTCAATGCACTCACGGCTCAGATCAAAAAAGATGTCGAACGTTCTCGCCAAATATTAAGAGGAATTGAGAAATGAAATGGGCCGTCGTTTCGGATTTAGCGCCAAACAAAGTCCGCGCAGCAATTGTCAGCGAAGCTCTCGCTCAAGCGGGAGTTGTAAATGAAGTTGTGTTTTTTGAGGCGACGCAAGCAACTCTGCTCGACGTCATTCAAAATTGTGAAAGTAAGGGCATTCAGCATCTTCGGTTTGAGGGCACACTTCCTGATTTTGTTCCCGGATGTTTTACGAATTTGCCCTCGACAATACTAACTTTGAAATCAGCCGATGCCGTCGTTCCGGAAGAGAATGGGCGGTTGTGGCCGCGAAACTTTTTGCATGAAGGAATTCAGCGTTTGGCTGCTAGTGATCTAGGAGATTTGGATCTCAATGCAGGTGCGTTTATCGTGGGTGCAACTCCTGAAGCGAGGTCTGCAGTCGCGGCTCTCGTGCGCATTGGTTTCCGCCGAGTTAATTTAACTGGAACCGATGATAAGCGGGGAGAGGAAATGATTTCTGACTTCAGGCGGACGTACTTCAATGTGCACTTTTCTTTCATACCACGCTCGTTGATCACGCAGCTGCCCGGGGTCCACTCTGTTGCAGTGAACACGTTGCCGATGGAAGAAGATGCGAATCGGTTGGGAGAACTGTTCTATTTCAACTTTTTGAAATCTGGCGCGGTGTGGATTGAGGTTCCATTTACGAATTCAAACTCGCCCTTGATCCAGGAAGCAAAAAACGTAGGCGCTGATGTGCGCGAAAGCGCTAATCTTGCATCACGATGTGATCAAGCGTGGGCTGAATCTTGCTTCAAAGTGAGAATTGACCACGAGAATCTGCGTTCACAATTCGTCAAAGCCTTACTTCCCCGCGAGACCGACTGAGCACGTCGCTCGAGAGCGCTTTTTATCCAAGCTGAGCCCCGAAATTTCCGATGAGTTGGGGTCGATACGAATGGCGACTTTGGTCGTGTTACTATCGGCCTCTCTTACCGTTAAGCTATTGAAAAAAGGGGATTGTTTGTGGGCGCAAGAAAAGGAATTGGCGAGCTTTTAGTTCGCGAAAACTTGATCAACATCGAGCAGCTTGAGCAGGCTAAAAAAGAGCAAAAAGCTTACGGTGGCCGATTGAGTTCTGCGCTTGTTCGGACTGGTGCCGTAAAAGATTCCGACATGGCGTTGTTTCTGGCGGGCCAGTACAGCGTTCAAGCAATTGATCTTGATCAATTCGATATTCCAGATGACGCCATTAAAACAATTACGCGCGACATTTGCGAAAAGCACATGGTCATCCCCGTTAACAAATCTGGAAATATTCTCGTCGTCGCTTTTGCTGATCCAAGCAACGTGTTTGTCCGCGACGATTTAAACTTTATTACTCGCTGTAAAATCGAGGTCGTCGTCGCTCCTGAGATCTCGATTCAACGTGCGATCGAAAAATATTATCAAAAGTCCGGCGGCCAACAAACCATGAGTTCTGCTGTTACGGAAATGGAGAACACGGAAGAGGCGCTGAACTTTACAGCCAGCCTCGAAGCGCAGCTCCTTGAAGGCGGCGAAAAAGATGTTGGTCCTTTAGTGAAGTTCGTAAACGTGATGCTCGCAGAAAGTATTAAAACAAAAACCTCTGACATTCACATTGAACCCTACGAGAAGCGCCTTCGTGTGCGATTCCGTATTGATGGTCTGCTCCATGAGAAAGTACAGCCACCAACAGGTTTGGCTGCCGCGCTCACGAGCCGGATCAAAATTATGTCAAAGTTAAAAATCGATGAGCGTCGGAAGCCGCAAGACGGACGTTTGAAAGTGAAAACAGCGAACAACATGGAAGTCGATTTTCGGGTTTCCGTCATCCCGACTCTCTTCGGTGAGAAGATCGTTATGCGGATTCTCGACAAATCAAACTTGAAGCTGGACATGACAAAGCTCGGATTTGAGCAAAATGATCTCGAAGTTTTTGAGGAAAAATTGCAGGATCCTCAAGGTTTAATTCTTGTCACGGGACCCACAGGTTCGGGCAAAACGACAACGCTTTACTCAGCACTTGCGTCGCTCAACGATCCGCAAATCAATATCAGCACTGCGGAAGACCCGGTGGAATTTAACCTCGATGGAATCAACCAGGTACAAATGAACGCGGCGATCGGATTTAACTTTGCCGATGCACTTCGCTCGTTCCTTCGTCAGGATCCAGACGTAATTCTTGTCGGTGAGATTCGTGATTTGGAAACTGCTGAGGTTGCTTTCAAGGCCGCAAGTACTGGCCACTTGGTTCTCAGTACTCTTCATACAAACGATGCTCCCTCAACTGTCGCTCGTCTTCTTGATATGGGCGTTCAAGGATTCTTGGTAACTTCAACGGTAAGTCTCGTTGTAGCTCAACGACTCGCCGGTAAGATTTGCGAAAGATGTAAAGTGCCGCACAAAGTTGATGATTCCGTGTTGATTGATCTTGGCGCTAAGGCTGAAGAATGTTCTGAATACACAGTCATGCGGGGCGAAGGATGTAGCGCTTGTAACAATACGGGCGTTAAGGGTCGTATCGCGATTTACGAATTGATGACGATGACCGATACGCTTCGAGACATGATCATGAAGGGCGGAACGAGCCTTGAGCTTAAGCAAGCGGCGCTAAGAGGCGGCATGCGTTCCCTTCGTCAGGCTTCGCTTTTAAAATTAAAGACCGGTCAAATTTCGATTGAACAAGTAGCCTTCTCAACAGTGAAAGACTCCAAGGCTTGATATGGTTACGCTTCTTCAGCTTTTAAAGTTCGCTACCGATCAAGGTGCGAGCGATTTACATATTGTGGCGGGTTCGCAGCCCGCGCTGCGCGTGAACGGGCGAATCGTTCGAGTGAAAACCGATACGCTCACAAAAGAGCACACTCGAAAACTTTGCTATTCTGTCCTGAACGATTCGCAAAAAAGTCGTTTTGAAGGCGAAAAGGAACTCGATTTTAGTTTTGATATTAAAAATATGGCGCGATTTCGCGCGAACTATTTTTTTCAAAAAAATTCAGTGTCAGGCGTTTTCAGAAAAGTCCCGGTGAACATTCCGAAGTACACCGACCTTGGGCTACCGCCTGCGGTCGCAGAGCTTACAAACCTTCCATATGGGCTAGTTTTAGTAACGGGGCCCACCGGCTCCGGAAAATCAACGACGATTGCTTCGTTGATCGATAAGATTAATGAAGAACATTGGGGTCACATCATTTCTCTCGAGGACCCAATTGAGTTTATCCACCAGCACAAAAACTGCATCATCAATCAGCGAGAAGTTGGAGCTGATACTGCCGCTTATAAAACAGCAATGCGCTATCTTCTTCGGCAGGATCCTGACTACTGCATGCTTGGCGAGTTACGCGATCTTGATACGATCGAGACTGCGCTCACGGTTGCTGAGACAGGCCACTTAGTCTTTGCAACGTTACACACGAATTCAGCAGTGCAGACGATCAACCGACTTGTCAGCGTGTTTCCGCCCGAGCAACAAGAGCGGATCCGGATCATGCTGAGTTTTTCTCTTCAAGGTGTCATCAGCCAACGGTTGTTGCCTGCGGTTCAAGGCGGTCGAGTCGCTGCAGTGGAATTTCTTGCGATGACTGCTCCGATTCGAAATCTCATTCGGGAAAACAAGCTTCATCAAGTTGCTAGCATGATGCAAGTCGGGCAGGACAAGTCCGGCATGGTGACGATGAATCAAAGTTTAATGAGTCTTCTCGTTCGTAGGAAAGTTGATCTAAAGACCGCCTTCGCGGCGAGCCCTGAACCGGAAGTGTTAGATCAAATGCTCAAGAAGGCAGGCATCTAATGGCGCGATTTTCATTCGAAGCAACAGCTGCCAATGGAAAAGAATTTCGCGGTGAAATCGAAGCGGCAAGTGAAGCAGAAGCGCGCATTAAACTGCGTGCGCAACGCCTAGTTCCTCGCAAAGTTGTCGCAAAAGAAGGTAAGTCTACCGTAAAGCGTGGCGGACGAGGCGTGAAGCCGAAAGATCTGCAAATTTTCACGCGTCAGCTTGCGACGCTCTTAGCATCGGGAATTCCGATCATTCAGAGTCTTGACGTTCTTGCGCGAAGTTCGCGCTCACCTGCATTGAACACGGCGCTTATCGAAGTTGTCGCGAACGTCAGTAAAGGCAAACGATTCGCGGAAGCACTTGCAGAGCATCCACGTGTCTTCGACCGTTTTTATGTGAACATGGTTCGTGCAGGAGAAGAAGCTGGCGGGTTAGATGCGATTTTAACTCGACTTGCTGTTTACATCGAAAAATCAGTAAAGATCCAAAGTAAAATCAAGGGCGCAATGATGTATCCAGCCGTGATTATTTTGGTCGCGACGGGTGTTATCTCAGCAATTCTAATTTTCGTTATTCCCAAATTCGTCGAACTCTTCGCAAACATGAAGCAGGAACTTCCTGCATTGACTCAGATGGTGGTGAAAGCGAGCCATTTCTTTGTTACAAACTGGTATCTCATCTTCGGCGCACTTTTTCTTGCGTACTATGGATTCAAAGAGTGGAAGCAAACAGAAGACGGTCGAAAACTGTGGGATAAATTTGTTATTCGAACACCAATAATGGGCGATCTCGCGCAAAAGGGTGCGATCGCACGCTTTACAAGAACGTTGGCAACTCTTCTAAGTTCTGGCGTCGGCATTATGGAGGCTATTGAGATTTGCTCCAAGGTTGTCGGTAATGTTGTAATCGAAGAAGCCTTAATGCGGGCTCGCGATGCGATCTCCGAAGGCAAATCGATCACGGTTCCATTACAAAAAGAAAAGTACATGCCACAGATGGTAGTACAAATGATGTCGGTCGGTGAGCAAACCGGTAACTTGGATCAGATGTTGAACAAGATCGCAGATTTTTACGAAGACGAAGTCGATGTCGCTGTTGGCGCACTGACAGCGATTATGGAACCTTTGTTGATGGTCGGTCTCGGTGGCATTATTGCCGTGCTTGTACTTGCGATGTACTTGCCGATCTTCAATATGGCATCAGCAGCGGGGTAACTATTGAACGCGGATTTCGACTTCACACGAAGCCGCAGTCAAATTCTGATTCTCAAGGGCGTACGTATTACGTTCTTGATCGTTATTCTATTGGTCACGCTGATCTTTCAAGCACTTCAGCCTGAGTTCGTAAACACCGAAGTTATACTGCCGATCTATTTGATGATGGCGCTGATGTTTACGATCAACGCTTTCTATCTCGCCTTCTTCGAATTCTGGCTTAAGTACTGGTTTGCTACTGCCATTTTGTTTTTTGCTGAAGCCACGTTCATCACGGGGCTGATCTATTTCACCGGAATCAATCAATCGATATTCCTGTTCCTGTACCTAGTGAATATTATTCTGTGCGGTTTTATCTTCGGTCGTCGCGGGGCTTTTATTCTATCGCTCTGGACATCGATTCTCTTTAGCGTGTTGCTGATTATCGGACCAGAGGTAAAAGGCCAGACTTTATTCTTCGCAATTGGCCTTAACAACATCGCATTTTTTGCGGTTTCATTTCTCTCTGGTATCTTGAGCGAACAACTCAACTTCATGGCAAGCGATTTACAAGCGCGACGCAAGGATTTAAGTGCACTTAAAAGCTTAAACCAACTTATCCTCGAGAATATTGCGACCGGCCTGGTGACGGTCGACAACGACGGAACGATTGTACAAAGCAACCCGGCTGCAGCAGAAATATTGGACGTCATCAGCACAAACCTTGCGGGTCAGCCAATTGATAAACTTCTCGAAAATATCCATGCGCGAATTCAGACTCTGAACTTGACGATCGGAGTGCGCTCGTCAGAGCGCTTTGATTGGATCTATCGAAATCCGGATGGGGACAAACTCATTTTAGAAGTCACAGTGTCCGCACTCCTTGATGGCGAAAACCACCGCACGGGCCATGTCATATCTTTTCAAGACTCAACTAAGGTCCGGCGCCTTGAGTATCAAATGCGTCAGTCAGAGAAAATGGCCGCGGTCGGTCAGTTGGCTGCAGGGATCGCACACGAAATTCGCAATCCATTGGCCAGCATCAGCGGAAGTATTCAGTTGCTAGGGGCTTCATTCTCGGGTCGCCAAGAAGATGAGCAGCGCCTGATGGCGATAGCGCTTAAAGAAATCGATCGTCTTAACAATTTGATCACTGAATTTTTAGAATATGTCCGACCTGATCAAACTGGTGACGAGCCTATCGATTTGAGCGCAATTACCCGTGAAGTCGTGGAAATGGTGAAGCTTAATAAAAATCTGCGCGCCGACGTGCAACAAGTTGTCGAGCTAAATGCGTCGAAGATGATAGCAGGGAGCCGTGACAAATTGAAGCAGGCAGTCCTCAATATTGTCATCAATGCTTATCAAGCGATGAGTGACTCAAAAGATCCAAAGGTAGAAGTGCGTACTGAAGATCGTGGCTTGAACGTTGTGTTGACGATTCGCGATCATGGTGTCGGCATTGAAGAGAATCGCCTTCGCAAAATTTTCGAACCATTTCATACCACAAAGCCTAAGGGAACCGGACTGGGTCTAGCTGTAACTCATAAGATCATAGAGAACCATGGCGGACGAGTTTTTGTTGAGAGCACAAAAGGTCTTGGAACCGAGTTCATTTTGGAATTTCCGGTTCGTTCCGAGAATTTAGGCCTTGCAGAAAATTTTTCGGCGACTGAAAATTTGAATGTGAAGAAGAGGGGTAACGGATGAAGCCGCGCATTCTCGTAGTCGACGACGAAGAGAGCATCAGAGAGTTTTTAGACATAATGTTGCGTAAAGAGGGCTACGACGTCACTTGCGTTGAGGATGGCCAAAAAGCGATCGATATTCTGAAAAAGAAATCGTTCGACATGATTATTTCGGACTTACAGATGCCGAACGTAACTGGCATCGAGCTCTTGAAAAGCGTTCGTGAAAATTACGCAGATCTTTTGTTCATGCTCATCACTGCATTCGGTACGACCGAAAGTGCTGTTGAAGCGATGAAAATGGGCGCGTACGACTACATCACGAAACCTTTTAAGATCGACGAAGTTCGCATTAACATTGCGAACGCATTAAGAAGCCGCAATCTCGAAGTCGAAAACAAAACCCTCAAAAAAGAACTCGAGAAAGAGTTCAGCTTCGGTAATCTCGTCGGGAACTCAGATGCCATGCACAGGATCTTTGATCTCGTTAAGCGTGTTGCTGAGACTCCAACGAACGTTTTGATTACGGGTGAATCGGGTACAGGTAAGGAAGTGGTCGCAAAGGCGATTCACTACAATGGCCCACTGAAAGATCGACCGTTCGTTACCATCAACTGCGGAGCGATTCCTGAATCACTCATGGAATCGGAAATGTTCGGCCACAAGAAAGGCTCGTTCACTGGCGCTATCGCCGACAAAGTGGGTCTATTTGAAGTTGCAGACGGCGGAACACTTTTCTTAGATGAGGTCGGTGAATTACCGACTTCTATTCAGGTAAAACTCCTTCGCGCAATTCAAGAGCGTGTTATTCGTCGTGTGGGCGGCACTGATGATACGAAAATTGAAGTGCGAATTATCGCAGCTACCAACCGAAACCTTGAAGAGATGGTTGCTGACGGAACGTTTCGCCAAGATCTTTTCTATCGTTTGAACGTCATCAACATTAAAACGCCGAGCCTTCGCGAGCGTCGCGATGACATTCCACTGCTCGCTAACCATTTCCTTGCGAAATACAACTCGCGTCTGACGAAAACTGTTGGCGCTATCTCTCGTGAAGCGATGGATATGCTTAAGAAGTACGATTACCCGGGTAACGTACGAGAGCTTGAAAATATCATCGAGCGTACAGTTGCGCTTGAAGGTGGTGCGACGATTCTTCCCGAAAGCTTACCACCGTTCGTTAACACCCCGAGCGGCCGCAAGATGGCATCGAGCCACGATATCGAAATCACTGATGAAGGTATCGATCTTGAAAAAGTCGTGGGACAAATTGAGAAGGAGCTTTTGATTAAAGCTATACATGCCGCTGGCGGCGTGAAAAAGAAAGCGGCAAAACTTCTCAATATCACGTTTCGTTCGATGCGCTACCGAGTTGAGAAATATAATCTCGGTGTGGTCGGAGACGACGAACTCGACGACGAAGGCTAATCTCGAGTAATCTTCGGTTGCAGCACAAAGTTTCTCTTTGTGTTACACCGGAGGTTTTATGCATTTTCAGCTACCGCGATTACCGTATAGTTTTTCAGCGCTTGAGCCATTCATTTCAGCGATGACAATGCAGACTCATTACGACCGACATCACAAAGCCTACATCGAAAAAACCAATCATCTCCTCGAAGCTCCAACCGCCTGGCAAGACGAGCTTACGCTCGAGGAAATTGTTCAGACGAGCACGGGTGCCTTGTTCAACAACGCATCTCAGGCATGGAACCACTGCTTTTTCTGGCACTGTTTGCGGCCATCGGGTGGTTCGCTTCCCAGTGGCGAGATGGCCGAAGCGATTCGTGGCGGTTTTGGTTCCTTTGATCGTCTCAAACAAGTGTTCACAGCGAAAGCGACCGAACTTTTTGGATCCGGTTATGTCTGGCTGGTGAAAGATCGAAGCGACAGGCTTACGATAGTGACGTCTCAAAACGCCGACTCACCCATAGTCGACGGCGATCATCCGCTACTCACTTTAGACGTGTGGGAGCATGCGTACTACTTGGACCATCGCAACGAGCGAAAGAAGTACGTCGACAATTTTTGGAACATCGTAGATTGGAATTTTGTCGCCGAAAATCTTAGCGAGCGTGGTTTGCCGAATATGACTCAGCACATGGTTTCAAAAGCGCTGCAACGTGAGCAAGTCGCGAAGCCGGTGCATTTATCACCGTAAGCTGGTACGACTTAGGGAATGCCTTCGTTTCACTTTCGAACCGCCGAATTAGGTGATGCCTCCGACATCGTAACGTTGGTGAACTATGTTTATCGCGGCGAAAGCGGCATGCGTGCGTGGACCGGCGAGGCTCATCTCATCGATGGTCAGCGCACAGATGTTCAAGCTATTAAAGAAGCGCTCTCGAATCCTCGCGTAAGAATCGTTTTAGCTTTTCAATCTGAAAAACTCGTCGGCTGTGTGATGATTCGCGCGGAAATGCAGAAGTGCTATCTGGGAATGCTGACGGTAGATGTTGATCTGCAAAAGGCAGGGTTGGGTACATCTTTACTTCGTGAAGCGGAAAATACGGCCCGGGGAAGACTGCAGGCCAGCCAAATGTTCATGTATGTCATCTCGCTACGAACTGAACTCATCGAGTGGTACACGCGTCGCGGATATGAGCTAACCGATAGGCGATCGCCGTTTCCTTACGGTGATCAAAGGTTTGGAATTCCCAAGCGTGATGATCTTGAGTTCGTGATTATGAGTAAGGATCTTACGTGATGGGCTTGGTATGAATCGGCAAGAACTGCAAAAGAAATTGCGCAGCGAAATTCCGCTTGCCGATGTTATGGACATTCGTATTCTTGAAATCGATAGCAAGCATGCTCGGGTCGAGGCCCCACTTGTGCCGAATATGAATCACAAAGGAACCGCGTTCGGCGGAAGCATTCATTCGGTCGCAGTGCTTTCATGTTGGTCTCTACTTACGAACTATCTCGAAGGCCGTAACGTCGACTACGTCGTGGTTCAGAGAAGCGAAATTGATTACTTTGTTCCGATAGCAAAGGATTTTTCTGCTGAAGCGCGATGGAGTTCGGATGCTGAGCAGACACGCTTCGATAAAGTTTTAGTGAAAAAAGGTTTAGCTCGCGCAAGCTTAGTCGCTGAAGTTTTTTGTGAAGGTGTCTTGAGTGCGAAGCTAGTGGCGGATTTCGCGGC
>JANOUF010000133.1:0-3664 GCA_031416685.1 Bdellovibrionales bacterium | reverse complement strand
ATAAGTTGAGCGAACACAGTATTTTGGGCCAAGGCCTGACTCCTGTTTGGAAAGTTATTTACTTGGTCGTAAGCAACTAACCTCAAGGACAATCAGGCCTTTTTCAATTTATAACAGCGCAGCGAACCGGACAGCCGTGGCTTCCCACGATTTTCAATTTCTGAATTTGTTCTGTGTTCTGATTCTTTACTGGATCCTGGATAAAGTAAACCGTATCCGGGATCCTGAATTTTTTTGGTGCTCGAGGCCGGAATTGAACCGGCACGGCCCTGTAAAGGAACCCCAGGATTTTAAGTCCTGTGCGTCTACCAATTTCGCCACTCGAGCGGCTTTGCATTTGGACGAGCCAGGACCGTAACGCGAACCTGCGCACTTTGTCTACCCGAATGAGGTGCAAACCCACGCAAGTATTGATAGAAGTTAGGGTCTATGCGGAACGGGTTCAGGGCATTTACTGGTGCTGCTAAAACAGCCACTCAATTGATATTGCCGGTCTTTAAGGAGCGTTGGTTGCTTTTTGTGGCGCTTGAACTCGTCGCGTTCCTCGCAGCTCAGTATTTTCGCTTCGCAGAAATCCAGATCGCAAATCAAACCGAAGAAAGTTTGATGATGCTCGCCATGAACGCAGGCCTTTCCATCAGTTTTGAACTCATTTGGCATGCGCTGTTCTTCATGGTTGTCGTCATTACGACGATTGAATTATCGACACGCGATCGTACCAGCTTCAATCGATCGAGCGACACCTTTCAGCAACTTTTGATTGAAAACATTCGCGTGGTTGCACGCGCTGTGTTCTGGCTGCCATTTTTTATTTTACCAGCACTCTATAAATACATTCGGCTGTCGATGGTCTCGTTTGTCGTACTTTCTGACGTTGATTATCAACAAGGGAAGGTCGATGCACTTAAGCGCTCATCCGAAATTACACGCGGGCATTTCGTATTGTGTGCCGTCGCTCTACTCTTAAGTTCATTGTTTGAACCGATCATCGCCAACATCATCAGCGGCGGTGAAATCTCAATTTTTGAAAATCCTGTGCTCGCCACATTGTCGATGCCTGCATCTTTATTCTCGGAGTTATGGTCGATGATTTTTTTGTTTGGGTTATACAGCGCCCTAATTAAAGAAAAATCATTGCCTACGGCGTTGTGATAGCGTCACTTCTTCCCGGACTTGTTTTCAGTACGATCGGATTTTTTTTACTTCGCGAAGGTAAGCGGCGACTTAATTTTGCGTGGCTTACAATAGCTGTAACTTTAATGTTCTATTCCTATTTCACCTCAGGAATTTGGGATTGGCTCATCGGCGGCTCATTACTTCTTACCGCTTACCTCACTCGGTAAAAGGTTAAACAGCACCAACTGCTGTTCGGACTCTAGCTATTTCAATTTCTTCTTCGCAGTTATCCAAAGAGGAAACTTGCAGATTTTTGTAGTTGCGCTCGCAGTTTGAACACTATCCGGTGCCATTAGACGAATGTGTTTTGGTTTGCCATTTTCGCATTCGACGTAAGCTTTGGGTCCGCCTTTTTGGTCTGAGACAAAAAGATCGATAACTTTTTCTCCGGTGCAAAACACGGGTGAAGCATTCGGGTGGGTGAGTGAAGTCGCGCCGAGGCCCGCAACGTTTTTGTCCTTACAGAGCCGGAAGTTTGCGCACTTATTGCTTTCCGGATCTCGAGCCGTGCAGCCATCGGATTCTATGAGAAGTTGCAGGCGATATTTATCCTTGCCTTCACTCCATTTTAATTCGCAATTGAGTTTTGAGGTTTTGCTCAGATTGCAATTCGATGCATGCGCAGTAAGGGCAAAAACACCTGAGAGGAAAAGGGTAGCTAACATGCGATTAGTTTATATTTTCGAGACAACATAAGGTAGCAGAATTACCCTGGACGATGGTCTCAAAAATCACTCTGTGTAGTTACGTACAACGTTTAAAGTCCCGCTTCTTTTTACTTCGGTCTTTGGTGTTAAATTTCCTATGGGTCGATTTTATCGGTATCGCTATTTCATTGCAGTCGCGTCGGTACTCATTGCATACGCAGTGAAGCGTCTTGTTGGTGAAGCCTTCTATGATGGCTCTCCTTTTCTATTTTTCTTTACGGCAGTTGTTATTTCAGCGTGGATGGGTGGCCTACGGCCTGGTCTTCTTGCAACCGCACTATCGACTTTTGTTTCAGCATTTTTCTTACCGGTTCCATTGTCATCCTTCATTATAGGGAACGATGCAGGTCGATTAGCGTGGGCGTTTTTCGCAGTTGAAGGAGCTCTCGTCAGTGCGCTCTTTGAACAAGTTCATAAATCAAGACTTAAACTACGCGACACCGTTCAAGAAGCGCAAGAAGCTCGAAAACTTGCCGAAGAATCGAGCCAAGCCAAGCGTTCGTTCATTGCGAATATGAGTCACGAAATTAGAACTCCGCTTTCGTCGATTCTTGGTTTTACCGAGCTCATTCTTAAGCCTGATATCACGACAAATGAACGCCAAAAATATTTACCAAAAGTGCAGGCCAACGTTCGAGCGCTCTCAATGTTGATCGATGATATCTTAGAAATTTCTGCGATCGAGCGGGGCGGCTTGGAAGTTGAGAGAAGTCATTTTAGCTTGATGAAGTTCCTTCGTGATTTGAACGAAGAGATGAAGCCACTTGGTGAGCAAAAAGGTGTTCGCTTAGAATTCCGCGCAAAAGGGTTCTTGCCGCCAGAATTGGAAACCGATCAGCGCAAGCTTCACCAAATTCTCATGCACACAATCAACAACGCGATCAAAGCCACTCAAGGTGATTTGGTTACGGTGACTGCGGTGCTTCGCAAAGGCCCATGTTGTAAGAAAACTATCGGTGGAATGCTTGCCTTTGTAATCAGCGGAGACCCAGCAAGACACGAAGTGCGGTCGGGAAGAATTGCATCTGGTCCTGGAATTGAAACAGCCGATGATGTAAGCGTCGAGTTCGGAATGCCTCTCGCTCGCAGACTTTGCAAAGCACTCGGCGGAGACATTCGTCGAATTCGGCCGCAAGATGGATTTGGCAGCACGTTCCTTGTTGAAGTGCCAGTTTCAGAGACGCCTGAGTTTCAAAGTAACTTCCACGAAGTTCCAATCGTCTCAATGCCTACCTCACAAGTGAGAGAGGTTGACTCGGAGTCATCACCACTGGCCGGCGTTAAAGTACTTCTCGTCGAGGATTCGCCAGACAATCGCTTCCTCGTCAGTCGATTTTTAGATCTTGCGGGCGCGCAGGTTGAAACAGCAAAGAATGGTCAAGAGGGCGTGGATATGGCGAGTGCTGGTGATTACAATGTCGTGGTTATGGATATTCAGATGCCCGTTCTCGACGGCAACCGCGCGGCGCAAGAGCTTCGCTTCCGCCATTTTAAAAAGCCGATCATTGCGCTATCCGCGCACGCTCTGAAAGAAGACCAAGTTAATGCGCTTCACTCCGGCTTCAACGATTACTTAGTAAAACCCGTCAAGCGCCGCGACTTAATTGACAAAGTTCAGCGCTACGCCCGCGAAAGCTTAATCCCTCCAGCACAACCAGCTTGGCAGCCCTCATAAAACAAGTTCTACTCTAGTTGTCCCAATGGATATTGATCCCAAGGTACCCGCGGTCCTAGTTCGGGCAAATTTCCGGTTTACTAACCGCTAAATTTGAACGTCTGTC
>JANOUF010000132.1:0-2805 GCA_031416685.1 Bdellovibrionales bacterium | reverse complement strand
AAGCCACGAAGCGCCACCTTGAAAGTCAGCGAGCAAAAGCCTAGATACTAATTTCAGAATTTTATGGCCGGCATCAGTGCTTGATTGATGCCGGACTATTTTGCTCGACCGATATAAGACTGAACTTCTGAAACTAAAGTTTGGATATCACCCATTTTGCGAATTTGACCGCGAGCACCCTGCGGCAAATCCAGATCAGCACCTGTGAGTAATACGATTGGCATCGCCGCGGCAGTCCCGGGTTTTAACTCCTCGAGCTGCTTCAAAAACTCTAGGCCACCCATGACGGGCATATGAAGATCAAGGAGAACGAGATCAATTTTTTGATTTGATAAAATAATTACGAGCGCGTCTTTTCCGCTCGCCGCGGTTATTACTTTATAGCCCTCGAGCGATAACACTAATTCGTTAAGCGCTCGCATATCGGGGCTATCATCAACTGCTAAAATGGTTTTCATCCTACTGGTTTTGAACGGTGTCCAGTGCCTGTATGAGACCTGCACCTTCCGTAGAAATCGATTGGTTCAAAGTTATCGCGCGAAGACCTAGCGAGACTGAGCTAATTTTCAGTGCCACAACACCAGCGACGTGCGGTGCCGCCATAGAGGTACCGCTAATCGTGTTATAGCCACTACTTTTCCAAGTAGAATAAATGCCGACACCAGGCGCCGTGAAATCATCCGTATCAAGACCGAAGTTCGTCCAAGTTGGAAAGATCATGTTTTGATCAACAGCTGCTACCGCAACTGTTTGCGGGTAACCGGCCGGAACTTTAGTATTGATGTTTTGGCCTTCGTTTCCAGCAGCGACGACAACTACAACTCCTGCATTGATTGCCGCTTCAACTGCTGACCTTAACGGAGAAGCTAAGTTTGGATCGGACGTCGCTCCCAAACTCATATTGATAACTTGTGCACCTGCTTGCACACAATAAGTCACGCCGTCGGCAACATCTGAAAGATAACCAGAACCACGTGAGTTAAGAACTTTCGCTGCCAATAGTTTTGCCAATGGCGCAACACCTACAGCACCAATGCCGTTATCAAGTGCAGCGACAGTGCCGGCAACGTGTGAGCCATGCCCATTGTCATCGTTCCATTTTGTTGGATCAATTTTGCCTTTAATAACTACGAAGTTACGACCACCAATAATGTTTGCTTGCAGATCTGGATGCGTTTTATCAATTCCCGTATCGATGATACATACGTTTACGCCAGCGCCGCGAGCAAACGACCAAGCTTGCGTACTTTGAATTGCATTGATTCCCCATGGAATTGATTGGACCGGTTGAGGAGGCTGCGGCGGCGCAGAGGCAAAAAGTTCGATATCTTCAGTTGCTTTAAGGTCAGCGACTGAATTCTTAAGAGCGTTGAGTTGTGAACTTGAAAGATCAGCAACGAAACCTTGTACGCTGTCCATTTTCCGCAAGAGGCCAACACCGTGCTTTGCAGATGCTTGCTTGAGATTTTCTAAATCACTCGCTTCTAATATGTAGCGACTTGCTAGTGCAGGTTGTGTTGCGAGTAAGAATCCGATAAACATAGCCAAGAACTTCATGGGACCTCCGGGGGTTGCGTTGTGACTATACAAACGTCGTTCCAGTTTTGAGTCAGAAATTTTCCCGCTAACTCCGCGATTTTACTAAACCGTCTCAAGATAGAACGTCGCAAATCTAGACAGTTGATGCGCCAAATTTAGCATTGTTGGGTCGGATTTAGTATGAAACCGATGCGGCGATCAGCTTATCTAGCCAGTCATCCAGGTCACGATCGAGGAGCGGGGGCGCAGCCGAGAAGCCAAGCGCCGCTATGTACTCTTCGGGAGGAACGTTTTCACGGCCCTTACGAACTGTTCCAACGATAAGTCCACGCGCCACCTCTTTATCCTTCGAGTAGAATCGCTGGACGATGTAAAACCATTTCTTTTCACAACGAACGAACTGAGTGCGGATCTCAAATTTTTGAAACATTTTGAGCTCGCGGTAATATTCTAGGTGTGCGGTACGAATCGGGAACATCCAGCCACGCTTTATAACGAGTTTTAAAAAGCCTGAGCGAAACGTCATGCCCCACCGAGCAGCTTCCATGTAGTTGAGATATTTTGCATTATTCATGTGACGGAAAATATCGATGTCGATTGGCCAAACTCGGTACACCTCAACCGTTACGTCGGACATTGAAGTCAGCTTTGGTCTTCCGAATTGCCGAAGTAGAGTTTGAAAAGTCCGTAAGAATAGCGTGATCACATCAACCCCATAGCGATGCTTCGGGAGGAAAGAGCGTGCTTCCCTTAAAGCGTAAACCGTTCTCGCGATCGCGACTTAGGAGAAGTGGCCCATCTAAGTCGACAAACTCGGCATCTTGCGCGATCAAGGTGGCAGGTGCCATCGCAAGTGATGTCCCGACCATACAACCCACCATTAAACCCAATTTTTTTGCTCGCGCGCGTTTGCAGAGCTCAAGAGCCTCGGTTAGCCCGCCAGTTTTGTCCAACTTCACGTTAATGAATTCATAAAGCCCGACAAGTCGATCAATGCTTTCGAGACCGTGAACGGATTCATCTGCGCAAACAGGAACAGCATGTTTTATTTTTCGAAGTAGCTCGTCGTTTTTTGCAGGCAGTGGTTGTTCAATCAAACAAAAGTTGGCAGCCTTACACGCCAATAGATTTTGCTCGAGATTCTCTTCGGTCCAACCTTCATTCGCGTCTGCAATCAAGACTGAATTCGGTGCAGCTTTTCGAATTGCATGGATTCGCTCAATGTCGCCATCTTTTGCGCCTAACTTAATTTTTAGAATCGGTCGG
>JANOUF010000131.1:0-12967 GCA_031416685.1 Bdellovibrionales bacterium | reverse complement strand
TTGCGACTGTCATCCCACCGAACTCGCGATCTTTTGGTGAGTCTCGGAAAAGTGATTCGATTCCTAAATAAATTAGCTCAGCTTGCAGCTTACGAATGAGTGCGACGGGAAGATTTTGCGGAGCTTCAATCATTTCACGAGGTTTTACGACTTCGCCCGTCTCGCTGACTTGTAGGTCGCCGCTCGCTGTAAGTTTGCGAAGATTTTCTTTGATCTCACCGGTGTCGGCTTTAATACGAAACAAACGCTGAAGTTGTTCCGGATTAAATTTTACGTCTTTTTGGTCGGCCATCGCATAAAGAACCCAACCAACCCAATCCGGAACTTTGTCCCAAGATTTTTGATCAATCACGCCAGCATCAAGTTCTCGGCGCGCGCGAAGTTCTGAGAGATCCTTTAGAAAATGATTACGATCAACTGTATCGCCCGCTTGCCCGTAACGAACGAGCGCCTTGAACTCGATCGTTTCTTCGCGACTTAAGCGAAGAGCTTTTGCGAATCGACTCATCATATCTTCCGAGAGATTTCTTTGGCCTTCGATGATGAGTTTTAAGTAGTTCGGCGACTTGATATCCGCTGCTGCTGAGAAGTTCGTGTACGAATAGGGTCGAAAAGCTGTGCCTTCGGTTCCGCGCTTAAACTCATACATGTCTTTGAGATACACACGAAAGTCTGTGTATTCGGCAAGGACCGGTTGTGGACGTGAAGCAATGGGATGAGTGTTCATCTCTAGCTGAGAATGGATTGCCATGGTTTGCCGACTCCTGTTGCAGATCATGATGATGACTCGGGCTAAGGTATCGAAGCATTACAGTTGGATGATTGGCAAGAGTTTCTAAGGGGTTGGATGCCGACTCAGCACCCAACTGTTTTATGAATTAAAGATTCTGAAGTGATACTGGACGATGGTCGCGTTGAACCTTGAGCACTAAAGTCTCTTCGCGCTCGCCACTGTTTTGCGCACGGAACGTAAGCGCTAAGCTTAAGTTGCCATTGCCGTCGTTGCCGACAAGTGCGGCAGATTTCATGATATCGCTGCGATTCGTAGTTGCTGCGATCGAGCTACGCGCTGTCGATGCAAGAGCACCGTTCACAGTCAATAGCTGCTCATGAGTACGACCATTCACGTTTCCAAAAACCATTCTAAGTGCAAGAAGGTAGCTCGATGAACCATTGATTGTTTCAGACGTGTTGAGTGTAACTCCGCAAACCGTATTTGCGCTGCACTGACCACTGATAGAGTTGAAAAGCATGTTCTGGAATAGCTTGCGTTCAAGATTCGATGCTTGAAACGGAGTTTGCGTTGGAATCACAAGTGTTGCAGCAGTCTGACGAACAACTACGTACGCAACACGATTTTTTCTGTGATCGTTAAGACGAACACGAACCGTGTTACATCCGCCGCCGACATCAAGGCACTGCACGTTCGCAGTTAAATTTGGAGAAACGGATGCATTGCCAACAGTGGCGCCAAAATTTCGTGTCATAGTTCCAGTGAGATCAAAATACTGGCGACGGCCGTTGTGATTTACCAACGCCGTTACTGTCATGCTTGAGTTGCGAAGATCGTAATGAATTTGAACCGCACCGATTTGTTTTGCGAATTCCAAATCAGCTGCACGAGCGGCTGCACTGGGTTCAGCAGCCAAGCGGTGGCGAAGTTCTGCACCAATCGGGTCAGCGAAGATAAGTCCTGTTGCGTGTGTAGTTTTTTTGCTGTGCTTGACGTGTTTAGCTGTGTGTTTAGCTGTGTGTTTACTTGCGCGATCGCTGTCGTAAACAATAACTCGCACTGGATTGTTGCGACCTGCAACGCGCTTATTTTTTGAAGGGCGCGTTTCGGGACGATCAGGAACTGGATGAACAGTGATATTCCCGGAATTCGATTGATCGAGATTTTCATCGATCATCTGCGGGCGAGCTTCAACGTTTTGATTTTGATTTTTATCGTTCTTGCTCTTGCCGCAACCAACGAGAGCAAAAATGCCGACGCTAACGACAACCCAAAGAACTAGAATTCGGTATACACGCACTACTGACATGTCCTGCCTCCCGGAAGATGACAGGTATTCCAAGAGCAAGGCCGGTGCCGCTAAGTCGTTGGGTTTTATGGGCTAAAAGCGATTTTGGTGGTTTATGCGAGGGCGGGCGCTTCCAATGGGGACAGCCCTCGGCATCGAGTGACAAAATTGGGTGATGTCGTCACGGCTGGATTCAGCAAACATTCCTCTTACATCACTATTATCGTCCGCAAAGTGTCTGATCTATCTGACATTTGCGAAAACGGTCTATAGCGGAATCAAGGTTTGCTTCGGTTAATTTTCTCTGCAAAATACGATCAAAAACTTGGGTCAGCCAGCCAGTTTTTTTAATCTCTTGGGCAAGTAATTTTGCGTAGCGAGCTTTCGTTTTGAAATCAAGATTCAGTGAGTCTGCGAACTCTACCGTATCCATATTAGCGAGTGGATCTCGCGACAGCGCTAAAATGAATGTTCGCGTAGACGCTAAAAATGGATCAATCGAATTACTAAGAGAGTTCAGCACGCGACGAACTTCAACATCCGAAAGGGTAAAGCCACGAAGACCCCAGCTCGCGCCCATCATGGCGATTGCTTGTGCTTCATTAGCTAACGAAGGGTGAAGATCAAACTCTGCATTCACGAGCGTAAGAGATTCTGCAACATTGCCGACAACAACAGAACGACTTCCTGGATCAAGTGCCTCTCGAATTTTCCCGCCGGAGTTTAGAACACGAACCGCATTCGCGATTAACACTTTATCCCAATCACCATACTCAGTCCGCGCTGAAGGAACCACAGTTTGCAAAAGCTCAGGCAAAAGTTCACGAAGGACACCGAACTTCACGCTCGCATCTTCTGGATCAAATCCAACGGCGCCACAAGCATCAGTCAGTTCCCGAATGGAAATCGCTACTTCACGCTCGCTCCCACGGCCATTCTCAAAAGCGGAATCGACGGTGTTTTCAACACACGCATTCACTTCGCGCTGAACGAGATCATTTCCGTCTGTTCGAATTTTTTCAGGAACGCCTGGATCTTTTCCACAACCGAAAAGTAAAATCGCAAACGACAAAATGATCCACCGTGATCGATGCATGAATCCCCTCCATGGAATTAACGCTAGTCAGTGATTATCGAAGTGTCGTTAGCAATGAGTCAAATTGTATGCAGCTCTGAGCGGCGCGATAAAAAATCTGTCTCGTAGCCGTGAAACTTAAGCCAGGAGCGGCGTTCACGGTATGTAGGAATTTGTGTTTCGACCAAATTCCAAAACGCTTTTGAGTGGTTATGGAATTTCAAGTGAGCAAGTTCATGAACAATGACGTAGTCCATTACGACCAAAGGCGCGGCGATCAACCGCCAATTAAAGCTTAAATTTCCGCGTGATGAACAACTTCCCCAACGTGTTTTTTGTGAACGAAACCGAACCGCCTTAGGCTTAAGTCCCATGCGACGACTGTAAAGTTCAATGCGATGACTCAAAATTGCTTCTGCCGATGCCTTGTAAAAAGCTGCGATCGCGTCAGAAATTTCCGGATGCGAAACGCTCAAATCAAAACTTTTCCAAATCTCGCTCGGGATTTCACAACGAAGTTCATCATCGACCCTGCTCACCACAACTTTTCTTTTCGTTCCACAACTAAAACGAAGTGCACACGGTATTCCTAAAAACAAAAACGTTTCGCCGTGGATAAATTCTTTCGGCGGATACTTGCGGCGCAATTCTTCGTAGCTCTCGAGATTTTTTGCGATCCAGTCTCGGTTTTGATCCAAAAATTTGTGAATGCGCGAAAGCGGCAGCAGTTTCGGTGCGCTGACTTGGATACTCCCGTTCACTTGCATCGTAATGCCAATGTTGCGCTTGAACGCACGGCGCTTGATTTCGACGGGTGTGTTGTTGAAAAGAAAAACTTCCTGCGGCATGGTATCCCTATGGCTTCTGACTTTGATGCTCTTCAACCTGACGTGATTTTGCAAGCGCTCGAAGCAGCAGGCTACAACCCAACTGGCGAGTACACTCAGTTAAATTCCTATGAAAATCGTGTTTTCGACATGCGACTTGAAGTACATCGTGGCGCACCTGATCCAGCCGAGCGCGTAATCGCGAAATTTTATCGCCCTCGCCGATGGAGTGAGGCTGCGATTCGCGATGAGCACGACTTTCTCCATGATTTGCAGCGCGAGGGTATTCCTGCGATCCCGCCGCTTCCGCTAAAAAATGGGCAGACCGTAATTGAGCACGAAGGGTACATCATGAGTCTGTTTCCACGCGTGGTCGGACGAAACCCACAAGAATTTATTGGAAATCAACTCGTTCAGGTCGGTCGAACACTGGCGCGTATTCACAACATCGGCGCGAGGAAAAAAGCTCAACACCGCATTACTCTCGATGCTGAGACCTATGGGTGGAAAAATCTTGATCGACTTGAGCAATGGGTCGCTCCCGAACTTTGGCCTGCGTATCGCGATTCCGCAGAACATATTCTTGAGTATCTTGAAGACAATCTTGATACGAGTGCATACATCCGCATTCACGGCGATTGTCACAAGGGAAATCTACTTCATTCGGGCAATGAATTTTTCTTTGTCGACTTCGATGATTTTGTAAACGGACCACCCGTTCAAGATTTTTGGATGTTACTCAGTGGCTCACTCGCCGAAGATGATGCATCCGACGAGCAGGATAAAATTTGTGAAGGCTACGCTGAGCTTCGCGATCTTCCTGATGATTGGCATTTGTTTGAGCCACTTCGTGGGCTCCGAGTGATTTCGTACGGCGCATGGATTGCGAATCGATGGAACGATCCGTTTTTTAAACGCATATTTCCTGACTTCAATAGCTACAACTATTGGGCGGAAGAAGCTGAAGTTCTACGAAAAATTGCTCACGCACTGTAACTCGGCGTCCTTCAAATACTCCCTGTTTTTGAATAGTTACATTGATAGCCACGACACGTTATGTAAACTAGCACTCTTGCTCCGTAGCGACTGGCGGAGTAGTGTACGTCTCTTACGGCCGGGTCCCGTACAATTGAGCTCTCGTGAACCCCGCCAGGTCCGGAAGGAAGCAACGGTAACTTGGGGTTGATGTGATATGGATAAACCCGGCCACTCTTTTTGAAAGACTCCAATGTCGTACCAAGTAATCGCAAGAAAATGGCGCCCGCAAAGTTTCCAACAACTCGTTGGACAAGAGCATATTTCCGTCACGCTTCTCAACGCACTTAAAAACGGACGCTTACCACAAGCGCTTTTGTTCACTGGGCCTCGCGGCACAGGAAAAACTTCTACAGCTCGAATTCTCGCAAAGAGTTTGCGCTGCCCGAAAGCAAAAGACTTCGTTCCTTGCAACGAATGCCCTGCTTGCGAAGATGTGGCTCTTGGCAGAAGTGTCGACGTTATTGAAATCGATGGAGCGAGCAATAACGGTGTCGATGCAATTCGCGAACTTCGGGACACCGTCGGTTACATGCCGTCGAGTGGAAAATACAAAGTCTATATCATCGACGAAGTTCACATGCTTTCAACGAGCGCCTTCAATGCACTTTTGAAAACCCTTGAGGAACCTCCGCCACATGTCGTTTTCGTAATGGCGACGACGGAAGCTCAGAAAATCCCAAATACGATTTTATCTCGCTGTCAGCGTTTTGATTTTAGACGAATTCCTTCTCGCCAAATCGCGCAGCATTTAGAAAAAATCTGTAAAGCTGACAAAGTTAAAACCGAACCTGAAGCTTTGTGGCTACTCGCTCGTCAAGCTGACGGGTCTATGCGAGACAGCCAGAGCTTACTCGATCAAGTGATTACGTATTGTAACGGCGAAGTGACTCTCGCGAAAGTGATCGACGTTCTCGGACTTACTGACCGATCGATTATTCTTGAGACGATTACTGCACTTGTAGCTCGCGATACCGATCAGATTCTCAATGTGATCGAAAAGATTTTTAAAGCTGGTTACGATCCACGGATTTATGCACAAGATCTCCTCGAAGAATTACGTAACGCACTGATGGTTCGACTTTGCGCAAGTGACCCAACCCGTGTGGTCGACCTTCCTGACACGGAAATCGCAGCACTTGCTGAGATTACAAAAGAACTTTCAGACGAAGATATTCATTTCCTCTTCGACATGGCTCTTAAAGGTGTGAACGATTTGCTTCGCTCGCAAGATTCGCGAGTCGTACTCGAAATGCTTTTGCTTCGAATGGCAGCCGCACCTCGTTTAGTGCATTTATCGCACCTATTAACTGGAGCTGCGACACAACCACAAGTTGCGGCCGCTAAGGCGACAGTTGCGACGGCAAAAAAAACGACGACGACAACTGCGCCTCCACCGTCTGCACCATCTAGTGGTGGCGGCACTGATCGTTGGTTTGGTTTCGTCGGAAGCGTTAAGAATGCGAACGGATTCTTGGGCGCGATGCTTGAGAACACCCACCTTATGAGCACCGACGGAGACACTCTTGTCATTGGCGTTCCTAAGAAGATGAGTTTTCTGTTTGATAAACTCAAAGACTCCGAGAACGTTCGCCGAATTGAACAGTTTCTTGAGACATTCTGGAGTCAGCGCTTCACTGTGGAAGTGAAACTAGCTGACGCGAAGACAGAAGCCGCAGCAGCCCCCACGCCAAAAGCCGTGTCGGAAAAGAAAGAACAAGAAAAAACAAAATCGGTCGAGAGCGAAGTCGAGAGCAATCCGCTCGTTCGTTCGGCTCAAAATGTATTTAAAACACAGATTAAATCGATCAAGGAGAAGTCATGAAAGGCAGACCAGGAGCCCCATGCGGCATGCAAAACTTGATGAAACAAGCCAACCAGCTGCAAATCAAAATGAAGAAGCTTCAGGAAGAGCTGGCAGAGAAAAAATATGAAGGAACAGCTGGCGGCGGAGCCGTTACTGTTGAAGTTAAAGGCGAGCACACAATCATCGGCCTAAAAATAAGCGATGATGTGTTTAAATCTGGTGACGTTGAATTGCTCCAAGATATGATCTTGGCAGCAGCGAACGATGCGCTTAAGAAAGCTCGCGACTCGCAGTCGACCGAAATGGAAAAACTGACCGGCGGCTTTAACTTTCCAGGAATGTAGTCAGGAATTTAGTCATGCTTAAGATTGGCTCGTTAGAAAAACTCATCCATGAACTCAATCGCCTTCCCGGCGTCGGGCCAAAAACAGCACAGCGTCTCGCGTATCACATTCTTCGCCGTCCAGAATTTTCTGAGACTTTACAAGCAGCACTTCAACAGGTCGTCACAAACGTTCACCCTTGCACAAAATGTTTTTCGTACACAGATGATGGCGACTTGTGCCGCTTCTGCACGGATACAAATCGCAAAGACGATGTGATCTGCGTCGTTGAAGAGCCTTCAGATATTGCGCGCGTTGAATCTTCAGGTGCGTACCGCGGTCGTTATCATGTTCTTCACGGTGCGATTTCTCCTCTGGATAATATCGCTCCTTCGGATCTAAAAATCCAAGAGCTTCTAGAGCGAGTTGAATCAGGTATCGAAGGTACTACGCCAAAGATCAACGAAGTGATTTTGGCACTTGATCCGGATCTCGAAGGCGACACGACAGTGTTGTACCTTGCAAAAATCCTTGCCGATAAAGACGTTAAGGTAACTCGCATCGCGAGTGGCGTTCCGATCGGAAGCGACATCGATTACGTCGACGATCGAACTCTAGGTCGCGCGCTCGAAAACCGCACGACTCTGTAAGTTCTCGTAGAAAATCTACTCGTTAAAATTCTGACTCATCCAACCGACTAAGTTGTTACGGAAGTAATCCCGTAACAAGCACACGTTGCTAAAACGGTTACTTGCCGGCGACATAGATGAGTTCGTGATTTTATTCATGACTGAATCGCCCGCCATACGCTGGCGTACAAGTGCATTGTAATCAAACTCGAGAGGCAACGAGAAGCCTTTAGTCTTCGATGCTAGAGTTGATTGAAGTTTCGCTCCCATACACAAAAAGATAAAGCGGCGGAAACGTTTGAAGCCGAGTGTTTGAATACAAACTTTCGCTCTAACGTTTTCAGCTTCGTTGTTCAAATCTTGCTTCTTAGCGAACAACACCATTTTTTGTCCGAGAAGGAGCGTATGCAATAAATCAGGGTTGTTTGTTTGTGCGAAATTGCGACCCGCGCGTCTATTGAGATTCAATAAATAATCTTCCATGTGACCAACTACGAGATTCTCAAGCTGATCAAGATTTTCCATATTAATGTTATTCGCAGTGCTAAGGTCTGCCTCAGCTTCGGCGATATTGAAGCGTTGATACTCTTGGAGGCGATCAAGGATGTTGTTGCCCGCGGTCACCATCAATTGATTTGCGTATTTCGAGAAGTCTTCTTTTTTAGCTCTCGAGAAGTAATCGTGGCGAACATAAGTCGACAAACGCGTCGTGAAAAACGCATCTCGCTGAAGCATGATGTTGAACTCTTCGTAAACCGATAGAACGATGCCTTCGAAGAGAAGTTTCATCTGGTTGCGTTTATCACCATCGTAGCCAGAAAGATCATCGATATTGAAACCCGGTCCGCCGTCGTTCACACTTCGTTTGAAACGTTCAGACGCCACGTCAAGTGCCATAAATTTTTTGTCGAGACGATCAAGCTTACTCATCGTTTCAATGATCGAAGGTAGAATCGCTTGCGACGCTGGTTCAGTTTGCAAACGCATGTAGAGATTCTTGAGATAGTTACGAATGTTTTTTGCTGACTGGCGAACAGTTACTGTCGAGCCCGTCATTGACTCATCGACTAAGTTCGTCTGATCCACCGACATACGCTTACGGAAATAATCCGCACCTGAAATCATGGCTTGATCCATGAGCTCGCGAAGTTGAACGAGAACTGTATCCATTAATGCATCTGGATTGCGAAGCTCTGGAGTCTTCTCGAGATCGCGCAAATAATCTCCCGGAGTAATCCGGTCAGACCCACGGCCGATAACTTCTGGAGGAATGCGCTCGCGACCAATTAAGAAAAATGGCATGAAGTCGGGATCTTTTGCTTGCGCAAAGAAATTGATGACGCCGGCCTTCTCGCCCATTCCGCCGTTGGCCATCAAATCCGAAAGCTTCAAGACGATATTACGGATGTTGTTCTGCTTTTGTTCGATCGTCGTTGCAACTTTATAAACCGTCGTAAAGTTTTCGAAGTAGAGAGCAGGAATATCGTAATAATCCTCGTAGAGTTTATTCATCGAGGTCCAAACGTTTTTCTTAGCAGCTGCATCTGTGATTAGGCGCGGCTCGATACCGTTTTGGATTTGTTGAATCCAAGCTGAGAGCTGCGGCACTTCGCGCGACATAATATAGTAGCCTTCAAGTGGTGTGCCCTTGAACGACTTTGACGACGCAGCCTTTTGGCTCTTTAGAAGTTCGAAACCGTCACGAACTGAGCAGTAGTTTGCTTGCGTGGTTTCGATCAAACACGAAACTTCGGTCCAAAACTTCTGTTGGTTGAGTTTCTTTTCGATCGCCGCAAACTTTTGTGCACGAAGGAAATTAATGAAATTCCCAAGTGTCGAAGCAAAACGTTCGCTGACACCTTGTCCACCATTACCAAACGCAGCAGCCATACGAACGCCACCAACAAAAAGGGCGGCGATTGCATCAGGGCGCTTATCCATACACTTCGTATGTTGCGGAAGAGCGGTGAAAAGTTGATTAAGTAGATTCAAACCACGATCCGCAACGACCGTGAAGCGATTGTTTAAGAGTGCAAGTGCCGCACGCTGTGCGACACCTGACGTTGTGCTTGAGCCAGCAACGCTCGTCATGCTTTGCAAAGTCGATTTCGCTAAGATCGGGCTGATGATTTTAGCTGCTGCAGCGTTATTTCCAAGTACGGTGCGAAGTGCACTGAGCTCACTAACGATAGTTTCAGCGCGGAAAGACTGCTGTGCTTGTTCTGATTTTGGATCAACGGTTTGATTGAAAGTCGAAGCTCCGATTGAGCCGATAGTTTTTGTGAAGGCCGCGCAATTCGGATCGCTTGCCAAGTTCGTGACCGTTTCAACGATCGCATCGGCTTGTTCGAGTGCATTCTGTGTCCATGAGCCCTGAGAGCTACATGATGTACCAGCTACAATGCTGTTCATATCGGCATGCGCGGTTTGAACAAAAACTGCGCTCGCTAAAATTAAAAACTTAACTGATGTAGCCACGACACACTCCCGGTTTGAGCGGTCCAAAGAGCAAGCCAAGTGCCAAAAACGAGCGCGTTTTAAATAGTATTAAGTTAGTGAAACTAGGTGCAAATTCCCGCAATCAAAAGGCGACCTGTAAGAACTATCTGACGATGAAGCAGCCATAGTGACGATTTCCGTAGTTTATGTGCCGAACGGTGTTCTCCGTTAGAAAACACTTCCTCGCGATCATCTTCAGTTTTCCTTTGGAAAACGCTTACGCCAAATCCTCGCCGCAAACCGTTGGACAAGTTGTCACGCCTCCGACAAAACGCAAGTCACGAGCTTGAACGTTTACTCAATCACGCATCGAAGGATGCAAGGAGATCATATGAAACATTTTATTCGTCCATTACTTCTCGGTGCTGCAATTGTAGCAAGCACAGTGGGTTGCGCCAAAGACAGCAGTAACGGTAGCGAAAGTGCCCGCACTGGCGAGCTTCACTCTCTATCAACAAGTGGCCGTGAGGTAGTGTGGAACACTGAGACATCCGTGCCAAGCAGCCGCCGAATTGAAGTCGGAAATCACCCGTCATTAAAGCTTGAAGCTTACTCAATGGGTGGCCGTCCTCAGAGAGTGCGCTTCTTTATTACCGACCAAGTTGCCACTAATGATCTACTTATGGCTTCGCCGCAAGATCAGCTTTTCCTTACTGATTTGAACATCAACAAAGGATACAAATATTCAGTTTTCGGTATGATCATCCAATCGCCAACTGCAGTTGGTAGCCGCAAGTTTTCTGAAGCGTCAAATTACAATGGCCTCGCCGTATCACCACAACTCGTTGTGTGCGCTGCTCAAGCACTTGCTACTTTGAAACAAGCTTCAGACGGCCGTACTCGCGCGTTCCAAAACTGGCAGCTCAACACGACAAACATTTACGTAAAACCGGTCGAACACGCGTTCCAAGCACAAAGCCGAATGGCGATCGATGTGCACCAAAAAACGCTTAACTTCCAAATCGCACTTTGGACACGTTCAGGTGATTGCTTTCTTCCTAACAAAGAGCAAATGGAGCAAGCACTCGACATCGCTGACCAACGCGTAGAAGACTAAGGAAACGAACAAGTCCCTCCCCTCAATTCCGCTCTGGAGTTTAAGATGAACTTCAGAGCGGAATAAATTTCATTCGTTTGTTAGATTACTCTACTTATCTGGTTAAAATCCCTCGGTTTTGGTACATAGAGGCCATTCAACTTTGAGGAGATTTTCAGTGCACAGATTACTTCTGCTTTTTGCCGTCGTTCTTACACTTTCCATCTCACAATTTAGCCACGCCAGCGGCACCGTTTTAAATGGTGGCGATGCGGTTCAGTGCGGTTACGCTGAATTTCCGCCTAAGCCAGGCTATTATTCGCTCGATTATCTTCTAACGTTGGACCCTGAGGCGCCGCCACTTTACGAAGTTAAATCGATAGAAGAATCATTGCAGCGCTTAAACGCGCTGATGAAAATGAAACTTCCTGAATTACACCGAAGCTTTGAAATCTTCATGCGCAACTTCTTAAATCGCGACATGAAGAGAACACACCTGTGGCAGCCGGCTCCACATGGCCTCATCAATATCGAAGATGAGAACATGATCGCACAGCTGCCTCCGGCTTGCCGAGTAACACATGACAAAGTAAGTCTCATCCAGGCTGTCGTTCGACAAACACCAGCGTTCACAAGAATGCCAGCGCATACGGTTTTCGCATTCGATACTGAAGTCTTAAAGCATATGAAAGAAAGACTCCCGCTGCAGCTTTCGTTTTTGCTCGTCCACGAGTGGCTTTGGGAGTTTAGCAATCATGTCGTAACAAACCGAATGGTAAACCGTCTTTTGCACTCACAGGACTTTGAGCGCATGTCGCGAGACCAACTGGTGAACTTTTTCAAGCAGATCTCATTTAGCGCTCCGAACGCGGAGCAAATTGTTTTGTACCCGGAATCTTGTCTACCAAATCCCAAAAATCTACCTAGGGTTTTTAGCTCGTTGCAAGTTATCGACGCGGCATTAGGTTACTCGAGGCTTAATTGCAATAACCAAGAATGCCAGAGTCATGTAAGCGCATCGCGACAGTTGTTCGACCAAACATTCTCGAAGCCGAAGTTTATTTTCTCGGCTGATTACAGCTTCCAACTCAATGTTGAGATTCAAGGCCGGAAATTCACATCACTTCAGTGTAACGTCAACGTCAGCACTGCCGAAGTTCAATGCGGAGACTTGATGGGCGCGAGCTTCAAACTCTCAGGCACGATGAATCCAAGCTGCATGCGTCTAGTGGATGACAACGTCCAAGTGACTAATATCGGAATTTCTCGTGAACTCAATGTTCTCTACTTTAAACTCAACATGGAAAATTCGGAGCGCTTTAGATGAAATCAGTATTTAGCTTTCTGTTTTTAATGTTAGTTGGGTTATCGGCTCATGGAAGCGGGACTGTTCTCAACGGTGGCGACGCGGTGATGTGCAAACCTGCACAGGGTACTGAGTTCAACGGAGTTTATTCACTCGATTATTTGGCAACTTATGATTCAGAAGCGTCTCCAATTTTCCCAGCGCGAATTTTAGATGAATCACTCAAGAGAATTGGAATCCTCATTGAGCAAAAGCTTCCAGAGCTTCATGCAAGCTATTTGGTATTCATTAAAAACATTCTCAATCGTGACCTGCAACGATCTTACGTTTGGCAGCCCGCAAAATTTGGTTTGATCGATATTAAAGATGAAGATTTAGTTTCGTTATTGCCAACGAACTGCCGAAACCC
>JANOUF010000130.1:0-7803 GCA_031416685.1 Bdellovibrionales bacterium | reverse complement strand
GAGCGCTCCAGCCGTTGAGGTCTCCTCTAGGCGGACACCAACCAATGTTAATGCTTTGATCTTAGTACCTAAAATTGTCGCCGAAAGTGCAGTGTTGGGAGCGTTAGACCCTTGCACTCGGTCGATAACGCGAAGGCTGATTTCGACCTTTCTGGATTGGTTCCGGCCTGCAATCTTATTAAATAAGCGGGCCTCGCTAAATTCGATTGGGCAGTTTGTTTTGTCAGCGGAAGTCGAAATTTCTACAGTCTCTGTGGTCTCTTTCGTATCCGAGTCTTCTTTCAATGAACGTTCGACTGCACAAGCCTTTAAAACGTCGTCTGCGACCCTTCGAACGGCTTCTACATTAAATGCGCGCTCGTCATTGTTTGCCGCTAAACGAAGACCACTGAGGAACTCCTCAAGTGGTACCTGAATTTGAGCCGATTCCAGAACCTTCACGTCCTCAAGACCTTTTTCAGAAGTTACGACCTCTGCTTTATCGCCACAGGCGGAAGCAAGTCCCGCGACCAGGCAAAATAAAATGAGGCGAATTTCTAGGTTCATAGTCTTAGCTCCTCTTACCAGGGCTAATAATAGTGCAAACCCAAGACCAGCTCAGATAGGATTGCTTCATGTTGCCAGCCCCTCCGCGCTATGTACCTTTAGATAAAGGGATTTATGAGGTCGCCCCGGGCCTCTTTCCCCTCGGCCATGACTTCAATCAAGGTGACTACGATAAATACGTTTTCCAAATCGACGGCGAATTTTCGCGCTTTCGGGAGAACTTTGAGGCCTGCAGAGACGAAAACAAAACTAAGTATTTTTGCGTTCAAAATCTACCAGAAACCGTTAAGCAAAAGGCTGTGAAGTTCTTTTGCGAGCAGCTTTCAAAAGAATGGCCGCAGTATTTCAAGTACCAAACCACGAGCAATGGCACTGAGTTACAATGCTTAATTACGCAAGAAACGCTTCGGTTCAATAAGCAGTTCGACCTTTTTCCCAATGAAAAATATCAATCTTCTCTAGAGGCACTTCGAGGCCAAATCCAAGAGGACTTTGCGATCACTGTTGATGACGGAATTCAAGATCGTCTCAGTCTCCTTCACGTTTGTTGTCCGACCCATTGGGCGCCTGAACAAAAGCTTGGGAAAAATTTTTTTGATGTGCACGCAATTGTTCCTGGATTTGAGAAAATGGGAAAAGCATCTCGTTCACTCGTGCACGCAATGATCCACAAAGGTCCGTATGTTCGGTTTGTGTGGAGTTTCGTTACCGACAAAAATCTGAATCACCACCCCATTGCGCCAGCGGGCGAAGATCCTGTGAAATGGAAAGGTCGGAGTTTTAATGAAAACTCGAGCATGCCGTTTTACTTGCGAGTCGAGCGGCAAGTGACATTTGGGTTACCAGATGTAAACGCAGCAATGTTCTTTATTCGAGTCTCGTTCGTAGATGCGACGGCCATTAAAGCCAATGAGGTCTGGCGAAAAAAACTAATCACATCATTAGAGTCAATGTCACCGGAAAGTAGACGTTATAAGGGTGTTGAGCCTTGTTTTAGTGAACTGATCCGATGGCTCACTTGACTGCCCTAGTGCCAGCCTCTAAATTAGTCGTCTGCTAAGTAATGGTCTGTTGGCGCAGTTGGTAGCGCGTTCCCTTGACATGGGAGAGGTCGCAAGTTCGAGTCTTGCACAGACCACCAATTCCTCTTCCAGAAATTTCACTTACAATATTGTCGGGATCAACGCACCAGTACGGTAGTTGAAATAGATGCGGCACGAGTACGCCTCGCGCAGAGACTGCTTTTGGTTGTCTTTTGAGCAGCTTAAATGTCGGCTCTTCTTCTTAAACCAATGAGTAGCACTTCCCTCTGGGACTATTTTCAACGAGTGGTAAAGCGCGCGTGCATCTTCACCGTGAATCGTGAGCGATGAAAAGCTTCTGCTGTGCCCAGCGACCAGCCAGAGATTCTGACTTTTATAAGTTTCCTTTAAGTATGGAACTGATTCGTCTTTTTTGATTTTGTCTGTGTGGAGAGAAAGAAGGCCCATTTTATAATCAAGATAGATCGAGCATTCGTATCCGAGAACTTCTGGCGTAGCTTTCTGACGCTGTTCAAAACACGTCACATTGTTGCCTTGACGAATTCTGGATGGAAGCCACATGCGGTTTCCATCGCCTTTCGTTGTAATGACTTGAAGTGAATGAAAGAGCGCTTTTGCATCGGCACCAAGAAGCTTTAAATAACCAAAGTTTCTCGCGTGCGGATAAACTAAAATTAGGTTTTCACCAGAATAGGTTTTCTTTAAAAGAAATGTGTCGTTGAGGAGCGGAACATGCGCGTTTGCAGTCCGATGCGAGTAAGGATCGCTAGCCGCCGGCGAGGAATTCTTCCCGCTCCGGCTACATGCCAGCATCCCGACTAAACAAAGTGAAAGCGCAATTACGTTCTTCATCAACTTGAGTGCCTCAGTTATTTCTTCGCCACACTACGTGAGCATGATGGGTAAAGACGAATTAGGTTCGCAATAGATGAATCCATCTTTCGAAGTTTTTGCCAGTACGAGCAGCTCAAGATCAAACCGCGAGCGTTCTCGCCTTTGCAATTGCGACCTGAATAATCGCCATCGAAATGTGCGCTCATGATTTCCATACCACAGAGCAAATTTTCGCGAGGGCCCGTAACACTTGCTGCTTTGCAGAGTCCACCGCGCCAAGCGCGTTTGTTCTTTGGCATTTCCATTTGCAAGAGACCGATCGCGGTCGTTGTTACACCTTTCGCGCGTGCACCCGGCAAACAAGTCGACTCATCCCACGCAATCGCTGCGAACGCCCAAACCCAAAATTTCACTCGTTCGTCTTCATCGAACTGAGCGAAGCGAGGGCAAAGCTGAGGAATCCCGCGAGCAGATGCCGCGCGATCATTAAGAAGATTGCGAAGGTGCGGGTTTTCTTTAAAACCATTTACAATTACGCGACCGTGAGGGCCGTAATTACCATTTGGTTGGATGAATGCGTTGCAGTTCGCACCCTTTTGTTCGAAGCGATCGTGTAAGCCATCTGCTGTCAAATAGAAGAGACCGTTGATGTAATCCACAGCTTCTTCGAGAGAGTCGCCGGTTGGGCCATCCTCATAAGTTGCGTTTTCCATCATCCAGCTAAGATCTTGCGCTTTCGCCGATGGCACATAAACCAAAGAGAGCACTACAGCGAATAATAAACTAACTTTCCACATACCCATCTCCAAACGCGAATGAGGGTCTTTTACTATGGCCTTGACTACTACAAGACCGGTGCCGTCTGGAGACGTGTTTTAATTGGGTTCTAGGTGCTTTGCGCATGTAAAAAGTCCACGGACGTGCGCGGCGCAGACAGCGAAAAATAGAGGACTTGACGAGAGATTAGTAGAGTTCGACGAGGTCGTTTTCGCGAAAGCCACTGCCAGAGTGGATAACTGCAACAGCTCCGTCTTTGCCGAAATAGCTGATGATTTCGACGGTGCCTTTCATTCGCCCTGGCACCCGGCCGAGCATTCCGCCAGTTTCAGGATCGTAAACATCCTGACCGTCTTCAGTGATTTTTAGAATATCTCCAACTTGAAGTCCGGAGAGTCTCCCCGCATTTAGATAAATCTTATCACCCTTGATGAGTGCCACTCGGCCTTCCCAGCTGAGTTTCTCGATAGCTTGTACGATTCGCGGAACTGTCGCATACACGGCTTTGGTGATCGCTGCTTCAATTAGTTTCGGATCATCAGCAAGATTTGAATCTGACATCGCGCGCTCAGCAAACCGGGTTGTTGAATCCTCAACTGTGGCCTCGCGAGTTTCGCTCAAAACAACTTTCGCGTTTTTAGTAGCGGCCATACGAAGACCAACAGTTGCATCCATACGCGCGCGGATTTCACGAACAAGCCCAACCGAATCGCCAATTCTTTTGGCTTTCACATCAATGATCTTACCTTCAACGATCGCAGCGAGGCCCATACCGCTAGCAACTTTTGCAATCGCTTCGATGTCGTACTCTCCGTTCTTTAAATACGTTCCCAAATCGCGTGGGAATTCAGAGTTGTTGATGATGACGAAACTGTCCGTTTTCATCAGCATGCGGACCATCACCTCACGGGCGTGTAGAGTCGTACGCACTGAACGAGTACCGGCAGCATCGATGAAAGGTAAAATAAGAAGTCGTTTTCGAGGAGCGCCGTCTAGCGATCCGCGCGCTTGGAAAGGTACGTCCTTGTTCTCAACAGGCGCTTTTGCAGTTCCGCCACCAAAGAGCGAACAGCCAGTTAACAACACCATCGGAAGAATACGCAACAATCTCATACTCAAATTATAGCAAGCTGAGCAGGAACGAAAAGTCCGGCCAAACGCCTTCAAGACGGAGGTCCTGCTTAGTTGGCTCGAACTTCGATCGCTATTTGCGTTTCGGAAACATCCGCTACTTTTACATTGAAACCAGGGACGTTCAGAGACTTCAGACGCTCTGAAAGCTGCTGAGCCCCTCCTGAGTAATCAATCTCGTAGGTAACTGAGCCGACTTCAATGAGTCGCTCACGAACACCTTTAATTTCGCGCACCGATTTAGTCAGTTGCGATTTCAATTCGTTAAGCTGCTTCGGACCAAGCTTGCCACGAACTGCTAATCGCAAACGATTCGACCCAAGCGTACCCCGCTGCCAAGCTTCAACAACCTGGATACCGAGATCTTTCGCTACTTCTGCGAACGCGGTGTTGAGCTTTGCTCTAACCACAACGTCTTGATTACCTGATTCTGTATCGTAATTTCGAACAACTTCTCCGACTGTTCGGTTATTCGCCGTTTGGATTGCGCTTAGTTTAATCGCTAACTGGTAACCGCCACTAATTGCGGTAGATTCACGTACACGTACGTCACCGCGAAGGATGATTTGCGCATTGTAAAACTGACCCCAAAAACGAATGTCATCTGGACGAAAGCGGTCGTTTCGATAAGTTTCCGGGACAGTCGACGCAAGCAAACTTGAATGCGGCCGCACGACATAGAACCCATGGCGATTTAATTCTTTAAATAGTTGCTGGTGCAAACTCTGCCCAACGTTTTGGAGCGTTTTCTTTTCATCAACGTCATTCATCCACCAGCGATACTGTTGGCCGCGTACACGATCGTGGATTGCGATCATAGGAACAACTGCTGCAGGACCTTCCGTATCGAAAAGAAGTCCATTGGCGTTGACCATTTCACGCAGACTTTGCGGAGAAATCCGCATTGTTACTTTCATTTTCCACTCAGCGCCCACTCGCTCAGGTGATCCTGGAGTCACGAACGGAATAAACTTAAATGACTCACGCACGATTCGATTTTCAACGAGGTTCTTATTTTTATTATAAGCCTTCTCGCCGATAAGCTCGATGATCTGCTCGCGAGCAACCTTTGCCGTGACGCTTGCAAGAATATTTTTTGAAGCTTCAGGCGCACTTTCCGCCTTTGCCGTTCCATCCGTTTCAATGGTGACAAGTTCGTCTTGAGCGAATGCAACTGTGAAAACGGTCGTTAACATAATAATGACTGCGCTCATGGTTTTCTTCATCAGTGACGTACCTCCACAAAATCCGTTCGCCCAAACAGTCCATGAAGCCCCTCAAAGAATTCATTCGAAGGGTTGATTCCTTGCGGATCAAGGACGTCGAGTGTGATCGTCTTCTTCATGTCCGGAATTTCAATTTCAAGCTCCACGCCAGTGGGTCCAGGAAATTTCTTAAACAAATGGTTTAAGTTCGTGAGATGGCTTTGCATGCTCGCATCGAGTCTGAAAACCATTTGCTTTGATTTCTTAAGTGCGTCCTCGAGCAAACCAACACGGTCGACCAGAATTTTATGCGCTTCACCGTCACGCTCAAGTGTTCCACCAACTAAAACCGGAACGTCGGCTTTTAATTGTTGCTCTGACTTCGCAAACGTATCCGGGAAGACAACTAACTCGACCGTGCCGCTCAAATCCTCGAGTTGCGCAAAGGCCATGCGCGTACCTTTTTTTGTAATGAACTCTTTAAAGCCAACAATAAGACCAGCGAGGACTACGCGTTTTTTTGCCTCTTGTCCTGAGAGCTTCTCAACTGGACATGTCGTCCAAGCTTTCAATAGTGAGCCATACCCTGCGAGAGGATGATCAGAAAGATAGAAGCCAAGGACTTCTTTTTCGTAAGCAAGGCGCGCTGCTCTCGACCACGGCGGGCAATCTTCGATTTGAATTGTGATAGCTGCTTGTTCCTGCTCGTTACCAATCATCGCAAACAAATTGCCCTGGCCTACGGCCTTATCTTTTTTGGTCGATTCGGCAGCTTCCAAAAATTTTTCAAACCCGTTTGCAAGTTGCGCTCGGTGATAACCAAAGTCATCCAGTGCACCCGCCTTAATTAGGCATTCGATTACTTTTTTATTTACCCGTCGAAGATCAACGGACTCAAAGAAATGCTCAAGAGAATCGAACTGTTTGTTTTCTTGCGCTTCACGAGCCTCAACGATTGCTTGAACGGCTCCCTCGCCGACACCCTTGATCGCGCCCATTGAGAAGAACAGCGATTCGCCTTTTACAGTGAACAAATAGCTTGAGAAATTCACATGTGGCGGTCGAACGTCAATGGCTTTCATCCGAGCCTCTTTGACGTACTTTACGATATTGTCGGTGTTGCTCATCTCTGTAGAGAGAAGTCCCGCATAGAATTCAATTGGATAGTAATTCTTCAGCCACGCTGTTTGAGCTGAAACCACGCAATACGCAGCTGCGTGTGATTTGTTGAACCCGTAGTTAGCAAATTCTGCCATGAGGTTGAAAAGCTCTTCAGCCTTAGCGGGATCGTGCTTGTTATCTTTTGCACCCTGAAGAAAACGCTCTTTTTGCTTTTCCATTTCAGAGGAAATTTTCTTACCCATCGCACGACGGAGCATGTCGGCTTCACCAAGACTGTAGTTTGCGATTCGCGAAGCGATCGCCATAACTTGCTCTTGGTAAATGATGATTCCGTAAGTTTCTTTTAAGATTGGCTCAAGTTCAGCGAAGAGATATTCAACTTTTGTCTCGCCGTGTTTGCGTCGAGTATACTCAGGAATCATATCCATCGGACCAGGACGATAAAGCGCATTGATCGCAGTGATATCTTCGAAACAAGTTGGCTTAATGTTTCGTGTAGCGCCCGTGATTCCGTCACCTTCGAACTGAAACACCCCTGCGGTGTCACCTTTCGACATCAAGTCGTAGATACCTTTGTCTTTGAAAGGAATTTCACTCGGCTTCATTTTTTTGCCGCGATTTTGTTCGACCGCTTCGAGAGCATACTGAATATGCGTAAGAGTCTTAAGGCCGAGGAAGTCGAATTTGATCAATCCGATTTTCTCTGCATACTTCATATCGTACTGAACAACGTTTTCGCCGTCGGTACCTTTGTATAACGGAGCAATATTCACGAGAGGTTCGCTCGCGATGATGACACCGGCTGCGTGAATACCTGCGTGACGAACAAGTCCTTCGATCTTCTGGGCCAGATCCATCAGTGTTGCGATCTGTGGATTCATCTCCATCTGTTCTTTGAGACGCGGCTCCATTTCGAGCGCTTCTTTGATGGTTAGCCCAAGTTTGTCGGGCATGAGCTTTGAGATCACATCAACTTCTTGAAATGTCATGCCGAGTACGCGTCCGACGTCGCGGATCGCAGCACGAGCCTGCAATCGGCCATAAGTGATAATTTGTGACACGTGAGATGGAGTGTATTTTTGAGTGACGTAATCGATGACGCTTTGGCGTTTTTCCTGGCAGAAATCGATATCGAAATCCGGCAT
>JANOUF010000129.1:0-5693 GCA_031416685.1 Bdellovibrionales bacterium | reverse complement strand
ACACTGCTCAGAGTTCCACTGGCTAAATTCACCTTCGTCGATTGCTTTCTTAAACGGTCGTGCGATAAAGCGTCGCCGACGAATAAACTGCTCAACGAAATCGATTGGTAAATTGTAACCAGCGCGAATGATGCTGGGGCTCGCGTAAAATTCGACGGCAGGGGCGAAGCGCCCTTCGGATAATCGCTCGGTAATTTGGCGGTCGAGAGTAAAAAGCCAGGCGACAAAGACGATGATTGTCAGCGTTAGCAGTGCGACTGCAATGACGAGAGGCTTTTTTTG
The DNA here is from genome assembly GCA_031416685.1 of Bdellovibrionales bacterium. Classification (GTDB taxonomy): domain Bacteria; phylum Bdellovibrionota; class Bdellovibrionia; order Bdellovibrionales; family JAMPXM01; genus JANOUF01. Next base: position 5,411 of record JANOUF010000129.1, on the reverse strand, counting down.
CAAGAGAGCTTTAAGTTTGCTTGGAACCACAGGTCTTGACATTAGAGAGCGGCGCGCCTTTAGTCAAAGACATGAGAATAACACCCCTGCAAATCGAACGAATCGCACGGAAGATTTTCGAAGAATTAAAATCCCAAAAAGTCGTTGAGTTCAAAGTGCCTGAGGAAAAAGCCTTCAAGCGTGCCTGCGAGATCATCAAAGCGGACTTCGACCGCGAACTCCAGCTGGATCGCGAAGTGAATGTGATGCTCGACGATCTTGAGCGCAAAAACCCAGGTGAGTTTCAGCGTTTCAAGATGTTCCCAATGCTTAAACAGCGTCTGGCGAAACAGAAAGGGATCATTCTGTGAGTATTTCTGAAGATCGCCTCTCGCATTTGGCCCATTTGGTTTGTGATGGAATCTATAATGACGATTTGGTTGATTACTCCGACGAGGATTCCGCGATGCGTGCCGCTAAGCGGGCAGTGTCTATTTTTGCAAAAGAGGAAGTCGACCTTGATAAAGACGTTCGCGCAAAAGTTGCGTCGTTGAAGCGCAATGTGATTGAGGGTAGTCCTGAGTGGGACGTAATGTATTCGAAATACTATCAAGAGGAGATGAAGAGACGTGGCGAAAAATAAGAAGAAAACGGCTGCTAAGAAGGCGAATGTAAAAAAAGCAGCGACAAAAAAAGCTGCGCCTAAAAAGACTGCAGCGAAGAAGACTGCAGCGAAGAAAACTGCAACGAAACCCACAATGGCGGCTACGGGTAAATTTCTAGGAAAGCTTGAAAAATTTAAGCCTCTCGATGATCGCGTTCTCGTTGAGCCAGTAGGTCGAGCTGAGAAAACCGCCGGCGGGCTTTTCATTCCTGATTCGGTTGAAGATCGCCCACTTCAGGGCAAAGTCCTCGCAATCGGTCGTGGTCACACCACTAAAAAAGGGAACTTAAAGCCCCTTGATGTGAAGATCGGCGACGAGGTTTTGTATGGGCAGCACACCGGAACGGAAGTCCAGCTCAGCGGAAGAGAGCTTTTGTTGCTCCGCGAAGAAGAGATTCTTGGTGTCATTCGATGACCAGTAAGTAACGGAAAGAAGGCGTGAAATCCGCTCCAGGAGCGGCTTTCCGCGACCTGCCATATATTGTACTGTATGGTACTGTAAGGTTTTGATTGACTGAATTTAAGGCCGTGTTAGTTCTTGGTTCATTAGATGAGGAGAGATCATGATGTCGATTAAGGCCCGTAGCACTCGGATATTATTGGCCATTTTCGCGATTCTAGCCTTCGTATCCTTTGCGCAAGCGAGCGATATGAGCTGGGCAGGGACGTACCGATTCGAAGGACTCCGGATGAGCAATCCAGAGCTGAATTCGACGGAGCGCGACAAGAACTACATGCTCCATCATCTCATCCTGACCCCTAAGATGGTCGCCGCTGACGGCGTCACTATCTATAGTCGCTTCGATATTTTTAACGGCGTTACTAACTCTCAAGTCGGAGATTTCTTCGGCCAGGGACCTCGCGACTCCACTACTGCAAATACAGCTGCTACAGCGGGAAACTCTAACGTTCTCTCCCAAACGCAAGATGACGGAATGCTGGCAGTCACACAACTGTATTTGCAGTGGGCGCAGGAGTTCGGTTCTTTGGTAGTTGGTCGCGCACCTTTGCAATTCGGCTTGGGTGTCACACACAACGCTGGCAACGGCGCATTCGATCACTGGTTCGATACTCGCGATATGGTTGGTTACAAGGTCACGACCGGTAACCTCTATATTATGCCGATCATCGGAAAAGTGAACGAAGGCGTTCTCGGCCACGAAGACGATGTGAACGATTACATCTTGCAAGTGCAGTACGAGAATCCGGAAACGGAATTAGCACTTGGTGTAATGGCTGAGTGGAGAAATGCGACAGGCCCAGGCTCGGACGCGCCAAGCAGTGGGGCAAATCCTACTGGCGGAATCGGCGGAACTGGCAGCACCACTGCTGGAAATTACAAGCATCGTTTAGTCAGCATCTACAGCACGCAACGATTCGGTAACTTTAAATTTGGAATCGAAGCAGGGCTTCTCACAGGCGATGCTGGTGTTCAGACGCTAGCCGCGCAGTCAGTACGTTTAAACAGCTACGGCGTTGCAGCTGAACTTGGTTACGCAAAAGAGGGCGGACGTTGGGATGCTGCAGTTCGTTTCGGTATGGCAAGCGGCGATAATTCCGGAACTGACGATTCATTCGAAGGTTACGCGTTTGATCGCAACTACGATGTCGCATTCATGATGTTCAATCATCCAATGGGCTCAGGCGATGCACTTCGCTCAAATGTATGGACAGGTCGTGGCGCTACACCGGCGTCGGATCTTCCTGACACAGAATCTATTAGCAACGCGATGTATGTTTCTCCTCGTTACAACAGACATATGAGTGAGAAATCTTCTTGGGGTGCTGCATTCACATGGGCGCAAGCAAACGAGCAAGCATCCACGACGAGCACTTCGGGAACTGATCTCGGATATGAATTGGATTTGAATTATTCGTACCGTCCGTATGAACGCATGTTGTGGTCGACGGATATTGGACTCTTGATGCCAGGCGATGCTTGGGTTGCAGGGGTTCCAGGTGCGGAAGCTAAGTTCGGATACGGAATCGTAACCAAGGCCGCCATCAGCTTTTAACATCTTGAGTAGCAACTTTGGTTCATCTTTGTAGCGCATCTTGTACGGCAACTTGAATAGATGGCGGAGCAGGGCCCCAGGGGGAAGAAATTCCCCCTGGTTTTTTTTGAGGCTTTGGGGTCAGAATCACAGCATGCGTTTTCTTCTACGGAACCTCTTATTTTTAATCTTACTTTTTTTCTCAGCGGCGGTGGCCCGCGCTGCTGAGCCGAATCCGCAGCCCAATATTTCGGAGCACGCGGCTTCGGAGAATTCAGAGAAAATCGATTACCTCTTGTCTGAGGAAGAGCCGTACACGCCTCGCGATACCGACTATGCAATTGAAATTGGATCAATGGCTGAACACAGAAGTCTTTACTGGTTGGGCGCGAACATGGGGCAGCACATTGGTCGCTGTATTCTAACGAGTTCGCAAACGTGTCAGCAGTTTCTCGATGGAATTATCGGTGTCGGCGGGCGTGATGCGGAAACTTACGGTTTGTTTCTCGGATCTCTTCGTTGGCAGTTCGTGAATTTTCCACGATCATGGTCGCCGCTCATTCGAATTTTTGCAGGATCAATGCGCGCGCATCGGAGTGAAGACGAGACATGGCGATTTGCTGCGGGCGTTGGTGTCGGCGCTATTACCTTCTTGCATGACAAAGTCGACCTGCGGTCTGAAATCAGAGTGGGGTATACGGAGCGACCGTTTTCGCAAGTCATGCTCGCGATTCATTTTAAAGCGGATCGACTTGTGATTTATTTTGCTGAGAAGCTCGGAGAGCTTGGCATTGCGACAGTTAAAGGTGTGAAGGATCAGTTTACGCCTTCAGAAAAACAACCAGAGGAGAAACCGACATCCGGGAAAGATTGAAAAAAAGCAGACCAACCTTGGTCTGCTGGAGGATGAACGGGGAATCTTAGGACTCTATAAATTTAATTAGTATCCGAATGGACCGCTAACGCCGCCAGCGCGTGGTGGTGGTTGTTGGCCGAAGCTTGTTGGCAAACCAGTTGGGTTGTTGTTGTAGTAATTCGTTTGCGGCGTTGGATTTTGCACGACGTTGTTGAAGCGTGGGATCGTCGTCGGCAAGCCTAAGTTATTCGAGCGTAGGTTTGATGATGGATTGCCGCGAATGTCGAACGCGTTCGAAGGAAGCGTTTGCACGATGCTCTGGCGATCTTGCGATTCAGAGAGTGTTCCTCTTCCCATCAAGTAATTCCAGAACGTGGTGTATTCGGAAGTGACACTGTCTAGCGCTGATCGGAACGGTGACACCTCAGAAGATGAAAGCCAGTTGTTGCTCTCAACTTGGAAGAACGGGTCGTTCTTGAGCATATTGTATTCAAATTGATTTGAAAGATTGAAACCTTGCGCCTTCAACTGATTGAGTTGTTGGAGGTACGCCACGTTTTTTGTGCGGTCGTAGTTCATTTGTGCGCGCATAGTTTTTTCGCGAAGAGAATCAAGGCTCTCGTCATATTCGTGAGTCGTCTCGCTCACATTCGCTAGAGACTCGTAGCCCTTCATCGCATTGATCGTTTTTTTGAAATTTTTGTCGCGAATGCTGTAGCGATCTTTGATTGCTCCAAGACGGTCGCCAAACGCGTCTGCGTAAGTTTTTGCATCACGGTTGTCTTCTGGATCGCTAGACTTAGCGAGATCGCGAATCTCTTCTTTAACGTCTTCATTTACGATTTCGTTAACGGCCTCAGAAACTTCATCTTTAGTTGGTTTGCGACCGAGTTCTGCACGTAGAGTTTTGTCGATGTTGCGTAAGCGAACAACGTTACACTTAAGTTTTTCTTCGCCACGGATTTCTTTGTATTCCCATGCGCCTTTAAGACGAGTCTTTTTCATTTCGCATTTTGCAACAGATGCTTCGAGTTCTTCAACGCTATCGCCATCGTCTGTTGTGGCTTCATCGTCACTTGTTGTTGCTGGTTTAGGCTTTGGTTTTGATGAGGTAGTCGTCGCAACTTCAGGTGTATTTTCTTCGCAGAGGCGTTCGTTAGCGTCTTTCTTTGCTTTGTTTAGAAGCACAGCGCGCGTTGAATCATTATACGGTAAGCATGCGCTTACATGAGCATCAACGATGCCTTTGTTATCAAGTGGCGCGATCTTCACGTGTGTGTGAGTTTCGCCGTTCACTTTCTCTGTGAAGAAAGTAATGCTTTCCATGTGCTTTCCGCAGAAACGAAGTCTTTCGACATCACCCACTTGCGTGAGGTTTTTGCCGGTTGCTTTTGCTTTGCAGTCATCTACGCGTAGTGAAGTTGGCTTTGTTACGACTGTTTCCGTGTTCGTTGCTTTGTCTGTGTTTGGCTCAGCAACAACAGTTGATTTAACTTCAGACGAAGACGCGAGGGTTTCGCTCATCGTTTTTTGAAGCGGCTCGAAACTGACGTTTGCAGCAAGAACCACAAGTAGTGCAGCTTTTAGCGCTAGCTGTTTGTTAGGTTGGAAATTCATCGTATCCTCCAAGTTACCGCCGGTTAAAAAATTGGGCGGTGTTGACCTTCCCGGTCGATCAAAAGAAGTCCAATCCGCGGTCCAACTTGGACGAATTTCCTAAGCTATTGAATTTTCATGGTATTTTGCGAAATCTGGAATCGTAAATAAGTTCGGCATGTGTGCATCGGCACAACACTTCCAATGAGAGGCGAGTATCGCAGACGTAATTTCGCTGACTTAGCTGTGTCTTATTTCCCAACACCACTTCACCCCCAAAACGCCCAAATTCGGCCACAAAAAGGTGACACGCACCTTTTTG
>JANOUF010000128.1:0-5610 GCA_031416685.1 Bdellovibrionales bacterium | reverse complement strand
CGCGTCTCGTTTCTCGCGCGAAAGAAATTCCGTTTCTTTCGTGCGAAGAGATGATGGAAATGGCGGCCCTTGGTTCTAAAGTATTGCATATCCGTTGCGTAGAAATCGCAGCAAAGTACGGCGTCAAAATTCACCTGCGTTCGACTTTCGAAGAACGCGAAGGCACTTGGATTCTTCCCGAAGGAGCAACAGTGAACGGCAAAGTCAAAATTCAGATCGAACAACCCGTTGTTTCGGCGATCACCCACGACGCGAACACCGCGGTTTTTAGCCTGTTCCCGGTTCCACGCGGTCCCGACTTTCTCGCGCGACTGTTCGACAATCTCGCGAAACGCGGAGTCGTCGTCGACATCATCACGCAGAGTGAAACGGACGGCGCACAACGCTTAGCTTTTTCAGTTACGAAAGAGGATGTCGCACTGACGAAACAGGTGCTCAAAGAAACTCTCCCCGCAAACACGCAGGTTGAAATGATCGAAGGCATGGCAAAAATTTCTGTCGTGGGCGTTGGGATGCGCAACCATCCGGGCGTCGCCGCTCGTTTCTTCCGAGTTTTAGCAAAAGAAGATATTCCTGTTTACCTTGTTACGACTTCTGAAATTAAAATCAGTGCTGTCATCAATCACGATAAACTTGCGGCAGCGGCGAAGGCCTTGCATTCGCAATTTAGCCTTGATCGGGACGGAGTTTAATTTTTGTGGCATTCACCTATCGCAATGGTCGACTTACAGCGGGCTCTAAAGAAAAAAATTTCGACGTGCTCGACATTGCTCGCAAACACGAGCGCCCCGTTTACATTTACGATCTAGGCGACATTCTTTCCCGCACGCGAAGACTTCGCTCGGCGTTCGGCTCATTGCCCGTCACGATTCACTATGCAATGAAAGCGAATGCAAACACCGAAATTTTGCGTGCGATGGCAAATGATGGCCTTGCCGTCGATACCGTCTCTGGCGGTGAAATTCAAACTGCACTTGAAAACGGCTTTACCCCCGACAAAGTTATTTTCTCAGGAGTCGGCAAAACAAAATCAGAAATCGAACTTGCAGTTCAAGCAGACATCAAACAAATCAACGTTGAAAGCCCGCAAGAACTTGAGCGTATAGCTGAGATCGCAAAAAAGCTTGGTCGCAAACCTTCCGTCGCGTTTCGAATGAATCCTGACGTGAACCCGCAAACTCACCCGTATATCACCACTGGTTTTCGCGAGAACAAGTTCGGTATGGACGTTTCGTTTTTGCCTGAGCTTAAGAAAATTCTCCGTGCAAATTCGGATCACCTTCGTCTTCGTGGCGTGACACTTCACATCGGCTCACAACTTTTGGAGCTTGGAAGTCTCAAAGATGCGATTTCAAAAACAGTTGCGGTGTACAAAGAGCTTCAAGCGGACGGTTTTCAAATTGATAGGTTCGACATCGGTGGTGGTCTCGGCATTGACTATTCAACCGACGACCCAGCTGAAGAGTTGAAGCGTGTTGATGAGTATGGACAGATGGTCCAGGAACTTTTGGCTCCGCTAAAGTGTGACGTGCTCACCGAGCCGGGTCGCATTCTTGTTGCGCGCTCAGGTATTCTTGTCGGCGAGGTCCAGTACATAAAGAGTACGGAGTTTAAAAACTTCGCTATTCTCAACACTGGAATGCACCACTTATTGCGACCAGCGCTCTATCAAGCAAAGCACCGCGTGCTCGCGGTAGAAAACCCCACTTCAGTCCAGCAAGTGAAGTACGACGTCGTCGGACCCATTTGTGAATCTAGCGACTTTCTTGCAAAAGATGCCGAGCTGCCGAGATTGAAAGCTGGCGACTATCTCGCTATGGCTGATGCGGGTGCATACGGTTTTTCGATGGCCAGCTTCTACAACCGTCACGCACTGCCGGTTGAGGTCGTGCTTAACAGTTAAAATTGCTGAATTTTTTGTGTGTTTTGCATAAGCTTAACAAACAGATGTCACCATTGCTCAGCTTCGTTGCAAACACCGTTGTACTTATCTGCTTAAGCACATCCGCTTTTGCACAAACTCTTCCTGCGCCCGCAGACCCAACAGCAGCAGACCCAGCAGCAGCGACAGCAATAGCAGCCGACCCATCGATGGCACCAGTTGAGGTTCAAGATTTACCTCCTGAAAAGCCGACGGCCCTTCCGACTGAGGCAAAGGAAGCGGATGAATCCGCTAAGGAAGTAAAAGCCATTCCGCAACCTGTCGGCCCACAAAACTTTGAAGATTATAATCGCCCGCTCTTGTTTGCGCCCGAAGATAACAAAGTTCAGATCACGAGCCCGCAGGTAAGATGGGACCTTACGGGCGGAAGCCAAATCAACCTCGGCGGATTGTTGTTTAGTTCCGCTGGAATTAAAATGGTTGTTGATCAGAATGATCGCGACGGAGTTCCAAGCCGCTACCTCAATGAAGGTTCAGGGCCGAAAGTAACGAACATCAGTTTTGCGTGGCCATCGTTCATGGTTCGTACTGGCGAACTCACTATCGAAAGTCTCCAGGGCAAAGTTGTTTGGACAAAGGACATCAACGAAGATCTCCGAGAAGAATGGACGCAGATTTTCACGCGTGATCCAGACGATCTTCGCATCAAGACTCATGGCAAGAGTACGTGGGGCATCCTCGATATTGATTTAGTTAAGTATCCCTTTATGGCAAACGGTTCAAAATTCCGTTTTTGTTTCAGCAAGAGCGTAAGCGAAGCTGAGAACATTCGTATTTGCTCGAACCCCTACATGGTTTCCATTACTGGCGATCTCGTTCGCCTTCTCGCTGGTACTGATAAATCAAAAGCCTCTGTCTTCATCGGCAAAGAAGAAATCGGACCTAATGCACGAGTCAATTTCCCGCCTGGAAAAAAGATTTCTATAAGGGTACAGTTCGCAAACGGTTCGTTCGTTCAATTAACGAGCAAACCTCTCGAAGTTAAATTTCTTGATGTCGTTGAGAGCAAAGATGGAAAGTCGATTGTACTCACTGGTCGTGGCGCAAAACCGATCGGAAAAGTCGAGGACGTAGAAGTTCCGCCGAATCACTTTTGGTCTGCTACTGGCCAGCTAAAAGAAATCGTTTGGCGTATCAACGTTGCCCGGGAGCTTCCACTTCTTCGCGTTTTCGGTGCGTGGAATGTTCCATTCACTTATCTCATTCGCTACGACGCCTTACCGCATGAAAACGACCGGGTTTATATTCATAAACGAACTGGATCTGGAACTTACGTCGACGGCGCCTGGATTCGGACTTATGCTCCCCGCGCTGCAAGCATATCGAGCAAAGAGAAACGAGTCCTCAAGAAAGGTGGAAATTTATACCGCTGGGATTTCGCAGCGAAGAAAAAAGGTGAGGCAAATGACAGCCGATTAATAATCAAAGAACCAGGAGCAGCCGGAAAGACTTGGATCGCTCACTACGAATTGTTCCGCGGAAAATCATACGAGTTCAGTGCACGTCTCACGGGAATTCTCGATCCTACTTTTAAAACAGCTATTTCAGGAGAGATCGCAGCTGCTAAATGGTTTGAACGAATCGCCGGAATTGAAAGCTATGGATTTTCGGAGCGGCGCTGGGGCATCACAGCTCGATACTTTCAAGCGCTCTCCGGCTATTCGGCACTTGCACCTGATGATCCTGAGCCGTATCCATTCAGCACGCTCAATACAGAGCTTCGCTACAATCTGATTCCAGGCATTTGGAATCGCGACGAGCTTTTTGGCTTGATTGCTGGATACGAAGCAATCGAACTTGCGAATTTAAAAGGTACCTATTACGGCGCCGGTGTTTATTGGGCGCGAACTATGCCAAAGATCTTCGATGATCTTTTCAACATTCTTCCGTTCTTAAGGTATCCGAAGTACGTCGACATGGATTTCGTGTTTTACGGAATACCAGCGGATGCCTCCACTCAACAATCAGTTGCCGTGAACCCAACACAAGCCTTCAACTTCAACCTCAATTTCCACGGCAAAGTGTTCTGGCGATCTGGCTGGTACGGTGAGGCAGGATTTGGGTTCAGGCAGCTCGGGGTGGGCGACACGGTACTTGGAACTTTCTCAGGTAAAACCTTCTACGGTACTGCTGGCCTAGGACTAGTCTTTTAGGCTCACTCACTCGCTGCACTGCGAGTATCACGATTTTCACTCGACTAAGAACTCCTCGTAATCTCAAATAAGATTTGTTGTTTTTCAAATAAGGAGTTTTACTTAAGTGGAAAAAATCTGGCAGAAATCGTATCCGAAGAATGTTCCTAACGAAATCGACATTTCTCGTTACCAGAATCTCCTCGATATCTTCACCGCGTCCGTTGCCAAGTTTGGAAACAAAAAAGTTTTTACGAACTTCGGAAAGTCGCTCACCTACAAACAACTCGATGAACTCTCAACGGCATTTGCATCTTACTTACAAAATGATCTTGGCTTAAAAAAGGGCGACCGCTTAGCAATTCAAATGCCCAACGTGCTTCAATACCCTGTTGCGATTTTTGGCGCACTGAAAGCTGGACTGATCATAGTTAACACGAATCCGCTCTACACGGATCGGGAAATGAAATTTCAGTTCAAAGATTCGGGAGCAAAAGCGATTCTCATCATGGCGAATTTCGCGGACAAACTTGCTGCGATTCGCAAAGACACTCCGATAGAACACATCATCATAACGGAAATCGGAGACATGCTTGGCCTTAAGGGCAAGATCATGAATGTCGTTATCAAACACGTGAAAAAAATGGTTCCCGCCTACTCGCTACCGGATGCTGTTCCTTTTCAGAAAGCAATCGCGCTCGGGCGCACTAAGAAACTTCAGCTTGTCACTACCAGCCTCGACGACATTGCATTTTTGCAATACACGGGCGGCACAACTGGCGTATCAAAAGGCGCGATGCTGACTCACCGGAATATGGTTGCGAACATGCAGCAAGTTTGTCAGTGGCTGAAGCCTGTTTTGTTGGAAGGCGCAGAGGTCGCAATCGCGCCGTTGCCGATGTATCATATTTTCTGCTTAACGGTTCATGCATTCTGTCTCGTACAAATCGGCGGCAATAATATTCTAGTTACAAATCCAAAGGATCTTCCTGCATTTATCAAACTCCTGAAGTCGACACCCGTTACGCTTCTAACTGGAATCAACACGCTCTACAATGCGCTTCTCAATCATCCGGACTTCAAAGAGGTCAGATTACCAACGCTCAAATTAAGCGTTGCCGGCGGTATGGCACTGCAACGTGCTGTTGCGGAAAAATGGCAAGCAGCGGTTGGAACACCAATCGTTGAAGGCTACGGACTTACCGAAACCTCTCCTGTCGTGTGCATCAACCTTGTCGATGGCACTGGGAAACTCGGTTACATCGGCTTACCAATTCCTTCGACGGATGTTTCGCTACTTGATGAAAATGAAGTTGAAGTGGCCGCAGGTGAGCCAGGTGAATTAGCAGTTAGAGGGCCACAGGTGATGAAGGGCTACTGGCAAAGACCCGATGAGACCGAAAAAGTCATGACTAAAAACGGTTGGCTAAAAACGGGCGATGTCGCCGTCGTCGACGAAAATGGCTTCTTTAAGATCGTAGATCGCAAAAAGGACATGATACTTGTCTCAGGCTTCAACGTTTATCCAAACGAAGT
>JANOUF010000127.1:0-2850 GCA_031416685.1 Bdellovibrionales bacterium | reverse complement strand
ATCACGTTGTTGAGGGTGACACAGTCACTGAAGTTCTTAGTTACGTGCAGTACCAGCGCCCTGAATTGATCGAAGCTATCCGTCGCGCAAGCGAAGAGTCGATCAACAAAGGGCAGATTAGCAAAGCTGAAGCACGCTTGCTCATGCGCCACTATGAAGAGGGCTTGAGCGGCTACACCTATTTGGAAGATTAGTATTTATTTTAAAAGCTAAATAGAAAAGGCGGGCTAACCCCGTCTTTTCTATTTAGCCAAACTCTTCTTTGGGTCAAACGCTTCGCGAAGCGATTCCCCGATCAAATTAATCGAAATCAACATTGTTGTTAGCGCTACCGTTGGTGCAAGTAGGATCCACGGCGCGTTCGTGATGTACTGTCGACCTTGCGAAAGCAGTTCACCTAAACTTGGTGTCGGTGGATTCATGCCGAACCCGAGATAATCTAAGATCGCAAGAACGGTGATCCCGGATGCGATCGTAAACGGCGTCAGCGTAAGAATCGGTGTCAGTGCATTTGGGAGAATATGTCGGAAAATGATTCGCACATTCCCTGCGCCCATTGCACGCGCAGCTTCACAAAAATCACGTCGACGTAGACTTAAAAACTGCGCACGTAATTGCGACGCAATCGAAACCCAGGAAAGAATGACGACAACAAAAAGAGTGATGAAGAACGAGGATTGCTCTTTCATCAAACCGTTGATCAGAATCACAGTCGATAAGAATGGGATGATTTCAAAAAGCTCTTTGATCCGCTCAGTAAAAAAATCGGTAGCGCCGCCTAGATATCCCTGCACTGACCCGATAACGATTCCGATGAGAAATGTTGCCATCCAAAATATGAGGCCATACAAAAGTGAAACGCGAATTCCATAAAACAACCGAGCCGTAACGTCGCGTCCGAGCGTATCTGTGCCAAGCCAGTGTTCTGCTGAAGGCGCCCCCAGCTGTGTATCAGTCTGAATATAAGGGTCCCACGTGTTCGGAGGAAAATACGCGGTCGTATTTTTTCCCTGCTCACGATCGGTTTTCACCATTTCTTTGTAATCGACAACAAACGAATCAAATACTCCGAGCTGAGTTGCTGAGTAATTTCTAACTGCCGGAAAAAACCAACGACGTTCAGTTTCGGTAGATCCTTCAGCGATGGGCACATCTCTGACAAACACCAATGGTCGATGATTCGACCAGATCTCAGCCGAAAAAGAAAAAAACAAAACAGAGAAGAACACGATCATCCCGAATCGTGCGCGGCGCTGGGCCGTGAACAAACGCCAACGTTTTTGATTCGGCGGACTTAAAGATTTTAGGATCAGCTTATTCATTCCCTATATCCAATTACTTGAAGTCAATTCGTGGATCAACGAGCACGTACGCGACGTCCGAAACGATCTGACCGAACATGATGATTAAAGACTGAATAACCGCAACACCCATGAGCACATTGTAATCGCGAGAGTTTAAAGACTCGATCAAAAGTAAACCCATTCCAGGCAGCCCGAAGACACTCTCAACAATGATAGAACCAGCGACGAACACACCAAGGAAACTTCCGAGACCCACCATCATTGGAAGAATCGCGTTTCGCAAAGCATGCTTCATCAAAACCATTTTCTCGCCTAAGCCTTTTGCGCGAGCGGTTCGAATATAATCGCTGTTCAAAACTTCCAGCGCCGAGTTCTTCATTAAAAGTGTGAGCACCGTAAAGTTCCCAGCAAGAAGTGCACAAACTGGCAAGAACATGTGCCATATAAAATCTTTGAACTTCTGCCAATTGCTGAAAGTTTCAAATCCATCAGAGTATGCGCCCCCCAGAGGGAAAATTGCGCCGCCGGGAAGAACTCGATCCGTGCAGAAAACCAAAAGAAAAATGACCGACAAAACTAACGGCGGAATGCTGTAGGCGATAAAGAGCAAAATAGACGTTGCAGTATCGAATGGTTTTCCATCTCGGACAGCCTTCAACATTCCAAGGAGAATGCACACCGTGTACGTCAGAAAAAAACCAGGAATCCCAAAACCTAAAGAAATGGGAATACGCTCAACAATAGTTTCAATTGCGGGTCTGCGAGTTGCGCTCGAATCACCGAAATCAAGACGCGAAATATTTTTGATCCATATTACGTAGCGAACGAGTGGCGGCTTATCGAGTCCATATTGTCGTTTGAGATCTGCTTCAATCGATGCGATTTCTTCTGCGGTGTAAGAACCACCGCTTCTGCCGCCGCCGCCGCCGCCACCCGAATCAGCGCCGCGAATGCGCGCAAGTGCTTCTTGCACTGGCCCGCCAGGCAAATAGTTCTGAACCGAGAAGTAGATCCCCGTCATCAAAAAGAACATGGGGATCATGACAAAGAAACGCCGCAGGAGGTACGTACGCATGCTATTGAACGAACTGGTAAACGTCCCACGAAGGGCCCGAGTCGTATTCCATCGCCCAAACACTTGATTTCAACTTGCTGTTCAAACCGATCATCACTGCACGCGGCTCTACCAACCAGCAATACGGCTGCTCGTCGTAAAGGATGCGATTGATCTCTTGCATGATCTTCGCGCGTTTATTCAAATCTGTTTCAAGATTTGCTTTACCGATAAGTTCGTCCACCTTCGGATTCGAATACCCGATGAAGTTCGAACCTTGATCCTTCTCTGAAGCCGAGTGCCAGATTTGGCGTGGATTTGGATACGGAGTCGATGTCCAACCCATAATGATTGCCTCGAAATTTCGATTATCGATGTCGGTCAAGTACGCATTCCACTCCATTGCGCGCACATTCATATCAATGCCCGCTTTGCGATAAGTTTCCTTCAAGATCTGCGCGATCTTTACTCGTGACGGGTTGTTCGCGTTTG
>JANOUF010000126.1:0-3265 GCA_031416685.1 Bdellovibrionales bacterium | reverse complement strand
AATGGGCCCAGGTTCGTAAACCGGGTGCCGACATGGTGAAGCTCGTTTCATTTGAATCGACAATGACCTTAACTGGTTTGAATGCAGACGAGCGAATTCGTATTCGCCCATCACAACAGCTTGATGTTGTTCTCGGGTTGATAGCGCAAATGCCAGGCGTGAAGGTCGCGAAGACAGTGGAAAACTACAAAGACGTTGCCACTCGCTTGAATGTTCCATCCGAGGCGTTCGCGAAAATTGCAAAAGATCTTTGGGAAAATCGCGGCAAGTCCGTCGTCATCGCAGGTGGACTTACAACTGAAACTGAAAACAGCGTTCATCTGCAAATCGCTGTGAACATGCTCAATTCGATGTTGGGTAACGATGGAGTTACGATCGATCATGCGGGTGGTTACAACCATCACCAAGGGTCGACGTCAGCGCTCATCGGTTTGATCAATGATATGGAAGCTGGAAAAGTTCAAACGCTCATCATTAACGGTGTGAATCCAGTTTACAATTCCCCACATCGCGATCGTTTCGTTGCAGCTAGCGCGAAAGTTCCGATGGTCATCTCGACTGCGAATTCCAATGACGAAACAGCTTCGATCGCGAACTACGTTTTGCCATCGGGCACGAGCTTTGAAGCATGGGGCGATTACGAATTTGTTCCTGGTGTTTACAGCATCCAGCAGCCAACGATTCGTCCACTTCACAAAACACGTTCCTTTGAAGAATCACTTTTGCTTTGGACTCAAGGTTCAGCGAAAGCTCCAGCTCGCGCAAAAGGTGCAAAAGATTACTACGAATATGTTCGTGGCCAGTGGCGCGGAGTTTATAGTAAGGCAAGTGGCGGAAAATCATTCGACGATTTCTGGAATGCGACTTTGCAAAACGGCGTAGTCGATACTGTAGGTAATCGTGGCGCTGGTGGCGGACCTTCGTTTAGTGGTGCAGTTCACATCGATGAAATTAAAAAAGGCGTCGATGCTCCTTATGAGCTGGCGCTTTACACGAAGTCGCACATCGGTGACGGCGATATGGCAAACGTCTCGTTCATTCAAGAACTGCCAGATCCAGTTACTAAAATCGTCTGGGAAAACTATTTAAACGTCTCTCCTGCCGCAGCAAAACGCGAAAAACTTCGTGAAGGTGATGTCGTTACTTTAACAGTTGGAAAGAACAAAATTGAAGTTCCGGTACACGTTCAACCTGGTATGCATGACAACGTCGTTTCGCTTGCAATCGGTTTTGGTCGTACGCGAGCGGGCAAAGTCGCAAACAAGCTTGGCGTTGATGCTTTCAAAGTTGCAGTAGGTGATGATAAGCGCGCAATTTACTCAGGTCTCGCGGCTTCGTTTAAGAAGTCGGGTGGATGGGTTGATCTCGCGTGTACACAAGGTCACCATCAACTTGAAGGCCGACCGCATGTTGTTGAGACAACACTTACGAATTACATGAAAAATCCAGCGTCGGGTAAGCACGAACATCATGTGTTCTCGATCTGGCCAGAGCATCAATACAATGGTCATAAGTGGGCGATGTCGGTCGACCTCAATGCATGCACAGGCTGCTCAGCTTGTGTGATGGCTTGTAACATGGAGAACAACGTTCCCGTTGTCGGTAAAGCCTATATTCTCCAGGGTCGGGAAATGCATTGGATTCGCATCGATCGCTACTACAAAGGGACACCCGATAATCCCCAAGCCGTGTTTGAGCCAATGATGTGCCAACACTGTGAAAATGCGCCTTGTGAAACGGTTTGCCCGGTTCTAGCAACTGTTCATAGCGAAGAGGGTTTGAACGAGATGGTGTACAACCGCTGTGTCGGCACTCGATATTGCGCAAACAACTGTCCTTATAAAGTCCGTCGTTTCAATTGGTTTAATTACTCGAAGCGCGAAGCGCCTCTTCACATGGCGCTCAATCCGGATGTTACAGTTCGTTCGCGCGGTGTGATGGAGAAATGCTCTTTCTGCGTTCAACGTATCCGTGCAGGCACGAACAAAGCTAAAGACGAAAAACGCAAACTTGCTGATGGCGATATCAAAACGGCATGTCAGCAAACGTGCCCGACAGATGCGATCGTCTTCGGCGATTTGGCAGATCCGAACAGCCAAGTAGCTAAAATGCACAAGGACGCTCGGGCGTTCTCAGTTCTTCAAGAGCTCAACACGGTTCCTCGCGTTCGCTATTTATCTCGCGTACGAAACACCGAGACTTCAATGCCGAACATTCTCATGGACGACAAAAAAGAACTCGAAAAGCATATGCATCATGAAGGTGGTCACGCATGAGTGATTTAGCAAGCGTCGAGCGCAAACCACTTATTTTAGGTAACAAGACTTACAAAGAAATCACTGACGATATTTGTGGGCCGATTGAATCGTTCCCGAGTAAGGGTTGGTTTGCTCTTTTACTTTCCGCAAACGCACTTCTACTCATGTACATCATCACGATTGCAATCGTGATTGGGACGGGCATTGGACTTCTTGGTGTGAACAGCCCGATCGCATGGGGAACGATGATCATCACGTTCGTCTTCTGGATCGGTATCGGTCACGCCGGCACGCTGATCTCAGCAATCCTTTATCTCTTCCGTCAGAAGTGGAGAACATCGGTTGCACGATCTGCCGAGGCGATGACGGTCTTTGCCGTTATGACAGCGGGTATTTTTCCGCTGATTCACACTGGCCGTCCTTGGCTCGATTACTGGCTGCTTCCGTATCCGAATCAACGTGGACCGCTTTGGGTGAATTTCCGTTCACCACTATTGTGGGACGTGTTTGCGGTTTCGACTTACGCAACAGTATCGACAGTATTTTGGTACATCGGTATGATTCCAGATCTTGCGACTCTTCGAGATCGTGCGAAGGGAAAAATCCGCCGTGCTATATATGGAGCGCTCAGCCTCGGTTGGCGTGGCTCGGCTCGTAACTGGTCACACTACGAGATGGTGTACATGCTGCTTGCGGCATTGAGCACACCTCTAGTTCTTTCGGTTCACACGATCGTCTCATTCGACTTCGCGATTTCCAACCTTCCGGGCTGGCACACCACTATCTTCCCTCCCTATTTTGTCGCTGGTGCAATCTTCTCCGGCTTCGGGATGGTCGTTACATTATTGACGCTTGTACGAATCGGTTTCCCGAAATTCAAAGACTACATCACGATCGATCACATGGAAGTCATGAACAAGATCATCATGGCGACAGGCCTTATGGTCGGGTATGCGTACGGCTCTGAATTTTTCATCGCTTGGTACTCTGGGAACCCGTACGAGCGA
>JANOUF010000125.1:0-5791 GCA_031416685.1 Bdellovibrionales bacterium | reverse complement strand
GGATTGATATCCACTCCGCGCTAAAAATCACCTCAGTTCAAAGTGTAAATTGCCCCAGTCTTCGGTTTTGAGGACTGGGGTTTTGTTTTTGCGCACTCGATAAACAACCTCGCGATGAGGATGACCGTATCGTTTCGTTCGTGCAGTGGCGACTGCGACTTGAAGTCTGCGAAGTCGCGACATTAATTTTTTTGAAGTGCTCGTTCGACTTCCATGATGTCCAAGCATCAATAGCCGAACAGAGGATGGCACTTTATCAGCCCAATACCTCTCTTCCGCGGAGGTTGAGTCGCCAGGAATTAAAATCCAACCGTCAATCACAAGCACGCGGCTCATCTGGTTACTCTTAATTCCTTTTCGTTTTGCAAATTCGAGTTCTCGCACCAAAGCAAACTTCTCGCTACAGATCGCAGCGTGCTCAAACATCTTTAACTTTACAGGCGAATCAGTTTTTCCTCCGGGCGCCAACGAAACACAAAGATTTGGGAGCAACCGTCGAGCAAGTCCAAAAAAATTAATGTGATCCCAATCCCAATGACTAAAAAATGCGGCATTGGATTTCGTCCCGCAATGTCGTCGCACCGAAGGAGCATCCATTCGCTCGCCACCCATATCAAAGTGCAGACAACTGTCGCCAATCACATAAGTTGCGAATTGACCTTGGCCAACGTTCCAGATCACGAGTTGATTTTTCACCTCTGGCGCCAAAATCACGGGAGAGCACAAGACCATTGCCAAAAATAACCAGTTCATAAAACTTTCCGCCGGAAGCGGATCTGCTGCGCGAGCCAATAAATTTGAACAGAGAACAAGTAGAGCCAGAGAAGAACCGGAGCGACTGAGTGCGCAGGCGCAAAGTCAGGCACGAGGCGCGATAGCAACTCTAAAACGCTTAAAGCCCAAGCTAGCAGCGGATCTAAAAGGACTGCTGAAAATGGCAGCACAAATACAATGATCGAAAGCGGAAACAAAACTCCCGCAACGATCGGCCCTATTAACACGTTAAAGGCAATTGTCAGCGGGTGGGGTGCTGCGAGCGGGAGGAGCAGAACAAACATCACTAAGTAGATTGTGATCTGTTTGCGCCATGGGTCGCGCTGATTCTGATCGTCAAGTGAAAGCACCATGGCTGCCGACCAGCTAAGTAATAGTGAAGTTGAACCGAGCCATTTCGGAAATAAAAATAGAGTTAGAGCTCCAGCAAAAAATGCACGATGAAGTGGCGACCACCCCAAGCTCCACCGTTGATTTGCAAATGTCAGCGTCATGCTAACGCCTGCTCGAACGATTGGAGGCTGGAGCCGCGCGGCTATTGCAAAGAGAATGAGCAAACACGCAGTCAACCATTTTCCTCTCGGAAATCGAGCTAACAAAAAACTTAACGCGAGCTCGATCCACACGAGATGCGTACCCGAAACAACAATCAAATGAATCAAACCTGTTCGGCGAAATGCTTCGTAAGTTTGCTGAGCTTCAAGTTCACTGCCGCAGATGATGGCGGCATGAAACTCTTTTTGCTCGGAATTTAGGAAACGATCTGTGCAAAGTTTGTGAGCCGGTGTTGTGAATTTTGCTAGTGAATCAGGCAAGCCACTTACGCCAATTGTGAAGCTCAACAGTAAAAGAAGAAAAGCACCCATGTTAAGAAGGCTTAAAGCAATCGCGTGTCCATGGTTTTGATTTAGCAGTCTCAACCGTTTCTGACAGATCGCCGGAAGACGGATTTAAGAATGCCAACAGAAAATTTTTTTAAACGTCGATTTTTTGAAAATTCCAGAACGGTTTACGCGACTTAACTCATGCGTAGCTGTTCAGCAATTCGCTGAAACCCTTGTCCGTAAACGGGTCTATGGTCCAGATCAGTTAAGAGTCCACAAACGGTGTGGATAAGTTTTTAGACTTGTTCACATAACGAGCTGTAATAGCTTCATCGCAAACCAATTTTTACGGCTACAAACTTCATTTGTGTAGAAGAACTGGACTCCCCAGTAGCACGCAACGCTTTTCGCTCAGCCAACCATAAACTAACATAAGAGCATCACGATGATTTTTGAGGCTTCATGATGATGCAACTAGGACTACCTTCGAAAACTCTTTTAATCGTATTCTTGAGCGTCGCCACGAGCGGTTGCTCCGTGTTTTCAGCACGGAACTCTTACTCCGTCGATTACAGAAAGCGCGCCGCAGAATTAGCGCGTGAACTTAAACGAAAAAATGCAGTCATCGAAGATCTGAAAGAAAAAAATCAGGTGCTTAATACGGGTGCGACTCGGCCCTCACAATCGCTAACGCAAAAACCAGTGCAAACACCATTGATTCAAGAGGCATCAGGAACGCCAAATACAGCATGGACCCCGGTCGGAGAAGCGCAGAAAGTAGTACAGAAGCTTCCGCAAAAACTTGAGACAGAAACTGTCACGGTTCCAACAGAAAAATCCGAGCACTTACTCTACGCGAAAGTCATGACCGCCTATCGCAACCACGATGCGACCGAGCTTCAGAAGGCTGTTAAAATCTTTCTTAAAACTTTTCCGGAAAGCGCTTACGCAGATAACGCCATTTATTTAAGCGCAATGCTCGGCGTGCAAAAGAGCGATTTCACATATGCGCATCGCGCCCTTGATCATTTGCTAAAAGAGTACGCAACAGGGAACAAAGCGGTAGCCGCTATGTTCACAAAAGGTGCGCTCTACAAAAAACAGCAGAAATGGCAAAAGGCTCGCGAAACATTTCTAAAAGTAGCCATGAATTATCCAGGTTCGCCTGAATCGCAAAGGGTTCCACTTGAACTCCGCCTAGTTGAGCATCTTGAGAAAGTAGGGCCACAGTGAGAAGACCAGTGAACATAACGCTGAAAAAGATCATCATCTTGTCTCTGGCAGCAATTGTCTTTGCGATGCCGGCCTACATTTATGCGCAAGATTTAGAAGATACGATTGAAGACGAGCTCGGTCGAGGCTCGGAAGACGAAGAAATTATTTCGGATACGCTTGAAGACGAATTAGAAGATGAACCAGCTCCTAAATCTACCGCAAAACAAGCTCCTGCTCCTACACCAGAGCCTAAGGCCGCTGAACCAGTCGTCGAAGAAGAAGATGAAGACATCGCGGAAATGGAAGACGGCATTGAATCGGAAGAGCCAGATCAAGCCACTGAGAAACCAGCTGCCAAGACTGAGCCGCCAGTAAAGGAAGAGCCGATCGATCTTGAGGTTGAAGAAGAGTTAGCGGAGCAGGCAACCCCGTCGCAGCCAAAATCAGAGAAGAAAGCACGCAACATCTACGAAGAAACTTTGGCGAGCTTTGACGATCAAGCCAATCCACAATTCGAAGCGCGCATTTACGATATTTTTTCAAAGCGCAAACAAGTCGCCGATGAGCAGTGGTCGACACTTGTGGGTCGCAACAGTTCTGGGATTTACAAAGTTCAGAAGGGCGACACTCTCTGGGATATCAGTAACACATTCTTTGGTGACGGGAATTTTTGGCCAAAGCTTTGGTCGGAAAACTCGATTCTCACAAATCCGCATGAAATCAATGTTGGAAAGGCGATTGCATTTATCGCCGGTACTGAGGAAAGCGCTCCCGCAGTTTCCGTCTCTGATGTGAAAAACTCGAAATCGGGCGGAGTGCTCGATGTCGGAGCTGAAGCCTCGTCTCCGGTGTATCCAGAAGATCGCGAAGCGCAGCTAACAGAAGACGACATTGCTGCGGGAACTGTTCTTGAGGAACAAGCCATCGTTGGAGGTCGCCCAGAAATTCCTGAGCCGATGACTCCAAGTCGACCATCGCTTAAAAATCTTCCGCCTTCTTTCATTGAACCGGTGCCGCCAAAAGTCACGAAACAATTCGACGACACAGGCCTTGATGTCGGCCGAAGAAAAGCGTTTGAGGCGAACGGTCAACTTTACGTTCCAAGCTATCTCTCAGACGGAAAGCCGGACAGTATCGGGCGCGTGAGTGAGATGATCAGTAAAGAAAAAACGGCAGGGTATCTGCAAGATCTCATCATAACTATAAATCGATCAGCGAGCCCCGGCGAGAAATTCTCGGCGATCATGCCGCGGGGGAATGTCAGCAACCCGAAAGCAAAAACATACGGTCCAACCGTTGATATTGGTGGCCTGGTCGAAATTCGCGAGGTCATAAACCAATCGCGCAACATGTACCGTGCGAGTGTCGTGAATTCGGTCGGCGCAATTGAGCTTGGGGCATTGATCACTGAAGTTCCACTTCCTCGAGCGGAATTTTCAATGCGTGGCCCACGCGTTGACTTAGAAGCAGTCGTGATAGGTGGACAGTATTCCAATCAACGTCGCCTACTTGGAACGGGAGCCGTCATTTATCTCGACAAAGGATCTCGCCAAGGTTTAAGCGAAGGACAGATACTTGCAGTTCGTGGTGACCGTACACTTCGTCGCGATACTGAAGTTCCGGAATATATGCGTCCGATCGCTACGGTAAAACTTGTTCGAGTTTTCGAACGAGTTTCAACGGCACTCGTGATTAATGCAAACGAAGAAATTCGCCCAGGCGATCTCACGGGTGGTCCACTTCCACGTCCAGCGGAGACGATCGGAAACCTACGTGCGACAGCTCGTCCTGTGGAAATTAAAGAGCGCGAAGAAGAGACTGAATACAAAGAGGAAATGTCGGGCGAGTTGTCCGAAGAAGAACTCGAAGAATAATCCGCTATCACCTTTAATGAATTAGATCTGTGCTCGTGGTTTGCAAATGCTAGCCACATATGATTGATCCGCTCATCTCAGCCCTAAGTTCTCACCTCGGATATTGCCGTGACGGTTGGCTTATCCTAAAAAAACTGCTCAATGCTGGAGTTCCTAAACATAAAGTTCCCTTTGAGCTTCCGAGTTGTACTTTGAAAGTTGAACTGCTCGATAAGCCGCATGCGTGGGATGCCGCTCAAGTGACGCTTGATTGGTGTTTTAAAAACAAAATTACGATTTTATATCCCGGCCACGAAAAATATCCCGAAGAGTTTGCGGCGCTTCCTCAGCCTCCGCAGTTTTTGTCTGTGTTGGGTTCGCTCGATTGTCTCCGAGGAGTTGGTCTTAGCGTTGTCGGTGCGCGCGACCATTCACAAAACGCGTTGAAGTGGATGGAAGAACACTTTCTGACGGCACTCCGATACCAGAATCTATTCACTGTTAGCGGCGGTGCTCGGGGAGTCGATCAAATTGCACATCGACTAAGTCTGCGCGCCGGGCGGCCCACGATCGCCTTTCTGCCTTCAGGCCTAGGGAATATGTATCCAGCCGACTTTCCACATTGGAGCGAATCCATCGTTAGCGGCGGCGGGGCTGTAGTGAGTGAGTATCCGCCAATGACCATGATGACAAAAAATAATTTTCATCGTCGCAACCGCATGATCGCAGCACTTGGCAGAGGACTTTTTGTAGTGGAGGCCGGAAGAAAAAGCGGCTCACTGATAACTGCGAAATTTGCGCTCGAGCTGGGTAAACCAATTTGCGTTCTACCGGCGTCAGCACTCGATCCACGCGCTTTAGGAACATTGGATTTATTATTTGACGGTGCTACGCCGATTCGTGATGCAGCTGATCTTTTAACTTTTCTAGCGCTAACGCCAAGCTCGTCGCAACGAGGCGACAGCAGCGATCAAGAAGGCCATATTGGGGAGCCACATAGCAATGATGGGCGGCAACAACCTTGGCGGGCGAAGTTTTCAACTGACACATACATCACCCAGTAAAGGACGATGAGTGCGACACAAAAAACCATTCCGCTCCCTTTGCCGGCTCGACGATTCGTTG
>JANOUF010000124.1:0-2215 GCA_031416685.1 Bdellovibrionales bacterium | reverse complement strand
AATTCGAACTGCAAAACAAGCGATTCATTATCTCTGCATGGTAAATGAAACATTGGGTTCAGAGTGGTTGACGCCAGACATGTTCCGCTTCGGCGCGAGCGCGTTGGTGAATGATTTGTTGAAGCAGATATTCAAAGAAATCACGGGTCGTTACTACTACGACAAAGCGTTCTCAATCGATTGATTAAGGAATGACGGTTTAAATTATGACTACGCAAACAGCCTCTAAGCAACAAAATGGCAAAAATCCGACTCCGTTCGAAACGGTCGATGTGGGCGCGCCTTCTGCGGCTTTCGAGTACGCACCATCGATTGAAGCGACGGACATCGTAAAAATTCAACCGCAGAACAAGCTTTTCATCGGCGGAAAATTCGTCGCTCCTTCAAGCGGTAAATATTTTCCAACGATAAATCCGGCAACGGGAGAAGCGCTTGCTGATATCGCGGATGCAAATGAGAAAGACGTAGATCTTGCGGTGAAAGCTGCACGCAAAGCTCACACAGTTTGGGCGAAGATGTCTGGTAAAGAGCGCGGCCGTTATCTCTACCGTATTGCACGCCTCATCCAAGAGCGCGCTCGTGAATTCGCGGTTCTTGAGACACTGGATAACGGAAAGCCAATCAAAGAATCTCGCGACATCGACGTTCCGTTGGTAGCGGCTCACTTTTTCTATTACGCGGGATGGGCTGATAAGCTCGATTACGCATTGCCCGGAAAAGAAGTAAAATCACTTGGAGTTGTTGGCCAAATTATTCCGTGGAACTTTCCATTGTTAATGGCCGCGTGGAAAATCGCTCCGGCGCTTGCAACCGGTAACACGGTCGTGATCAAGCCAGCAGAGACAACTTCATTGTCGATTCTGCTCCTTGCTGAAGTTTTGCAAGAAGCAGGATTGCCTGAAGGTGTCGTTAACATCGTAACTGGTGCTGGTGAAACCGGTGCTGCACTCGTGAATCATGCTGACATCAATAAAATTGCGTTCACTGGTTCGACTGAGGTCGGCAAGATTATCGCGCGCTCAATTGCAAAAACGGATAAGAAACTAACTCTTGAGCTTGGCGGAAAATCAGCGCACATCATTTTCGAAGATGCGGCGATTGATCAGGCGGTTGAGGGTGTCATCAACGGCATCTACTTCAATCAAGGTCACGTTTGCTGTGCAGGCTCGCGTTTGTTGCTTGAAGAGTCGATCGCGGAAATGTTCGTCGACAAACTTAAAACTCGCATGAATCAACTTCGTGTTGGAAATCCTCTAGATAAGAATACGGATGTTGGTGCGATCAACTCTAAGGCTGAGCATACTAAAATTCAGAAAATGATTCAGACGGGTAAAGACGAAGGTGGCGATTACTTCGAAGCGAACGTCATGGTGCCGAACAAAGGCTACTTCGTAAAACCTTGCTTCTTTAACGGAACATCCTCGGCATTCACTTTGAGCCGTATCGAAGTTTTCGGACCAGTACTTGCGATTTCGACTTTCCGTACAGCGCAAGAAGCAGTTGCGAAAGCAAACGACACTCCATACGGCCTAGCGGCTGGTATCTGGTCTGAAAAAGGCTCGAAGATTCACAAGACAGCTTCGCAGTTAAAAGCGGGTGTGGTGTGGGCAAACACGTACAACAAATTTGATCCAACATCGCCGTTTGGCGGTTATTTTGAGAGTGGTTTTGGCCGCGAAGGTGGTCGCCACGGACTTCTTCCTTATTTGGAGGTGAAGTAATGTCAGGCCTTAACTCACCAAGCTTAGTTGCAAAAACCACGAAGCTCTTTATCGGCGGCGATTTCCCTCGTACGGAGTCGGGCCGCAGCTTTCCGGTATACCTGAGCGGCACAAAAGATGTGTACGCGCATCTTTGCCGAGCATCTCGCAAAGATTTACGAAACGCGATCACGGCGGCACACGGTGCTGCACATGGTTGGGCTGGGAAATCAGCTTATAACCGCGGCCAGATTCTCTACCGAATGGCAGAGATGATGGAAGGAAAACGTGCTGAATTCGCAGACGTGTTCACACACACGTTGGGCATGACGAAGCCGGAAGTGAATAAGGAAGTCGACGCAGGGATTGATGCTCTCGTTTATTTTGCTGGATGGACAGATAAGTACCAACAAATTATTGGTGCCGTGAATCCAGTAAGTGGTCCACATCACAATTTCACAACGCCAGAACCAGTTGGTGTTGTGGCGATGATTGCAGATCCTAAATTTGATTTC
>JANOUF010000123.1:0-2685 GCA_031416685.1 Bdellovibrionales bacterium | reverse complement strand
ACTTGAAACAAAAATCCACGAACTAGCTGGGGAGAAATTTAATATCGGGAGCCCAAAGCAGCTGGGTACAATATTATTTGAGAAACTCAAATGTCCAATGGGCAAGAAAACAAAGACCGGATATTCTACCGACAGTGGCGTTCTCGAAAAATTAGCTGACAAATTTCCGATCGCGAAATACATCACGGAGTACCGAGAGCTTTCGAAGTTGCACTCAACTTACGTGGAAGCATTGCCATTGCTTGCCGATGAAAATGGACGTGTCCATACGAAATTTCAACAGGCGGTGACAACTACTGGCCGCCTCTCGAGCACGAATCCGAATTTACAAAACATTCCAATACGCACGGACCGCGGCCGAATGATCCGACGCGCGTTCATTGCCGATCCCAAGCACTGCCTATTGTCGGTGGATTACAGCCAGATCGAACTTCGTATTTTAGCCGAAGTAACGGGAGATCCGGGGCTTCTCGATGCTTTTAATCGTGATCTCGATATCCACGCGGCGACCGCTGCCGAAGTGTTCGGTGTCAACGTTGATAAAGTCACCGCTGACCAAAGACGAATGGCGAAAGCTGTCAACTTCGGTATTGCGTACGGGCAGGGAGTTTTCGGCTTGGCCGATACGCTTGAAATTCCGCGCGATGAAGCGAAGAGAATCATTGATAGTTATTTTATGAAATTTAAAAACGTAAAAGACTACATGGTGTCGACTGTCGAAAAGGCGAAAGAGAATTTTTATGTCGAAACCGTTCTTGGTCGGCGTCGATACCTCGAAGAACTGCGATCGCCAAATCAAATGCTGAGAAAATTCGGCGAGCGTGCGGCGATCAATGCTCCTATTCAGGGTTCATCGAGCGACCTGGTGAAAATGGCGATGATCGCGGTTCATAAAAAGACGAAGGCGAAATTGCTGCTCCAAGTGCATGACGAATTGTTGTTTGAATGCCCAACCGACCAGGTCGAAGTGGAGGCAGCAAAAATCCGCGAGTCGATGGAAAGCGTGGTCAAATTGAAGGTCCCGCTTAAAGTAAATGTGGCTTGGGGTAAAAATTGGGAAGACGCGCACGCCTAGGCTTGTAAGCGAGAGTGTGGAGCATCTTTGCGGTGCTGGTCATTAAAGTGCTTTAGAGCTGTCCTGATATAGTTAAAGAACCATTTGGTTTGTGAGTGCCAAGTGACAATTCTAAGCCTGAATTATAAAAACTAAATCTATTTAGCGTACTGTGCAAAGCTCATTGCGACCGTAATTGGTACTGAAATTGCTCCTGTTAGCCGACGTATATTCAATTAATTAGGTGGTTATATGAAGGCTTTCGTTTTGATGGTTATTTTTGCACTATCGGTTTCAGCTCACGCACAAAAACCAAAGGTAGATAGGGATCAAACCGATAAACTCCATGTAGACTGGCTTCAACTAACGAAGCCAATTGAGTTTTTGCAGACTTCCGCAGGAGAAATGAGCACTCAGTCGCTTGTGCTTCATTGTTTAAGGGTTGGCCAATCTCTTGCTGGAGTTGAAAGGATGGACGACAGTTTTTTAAAATTCGCTACCGCCAATCAGGTGTATATACCGAACCATTCGCTTATATTATCATCTAGGGTTAATGGTCTTGTGTTTGATTGCAAACACGGCGGTAAAGGAATGACTTTTCAACAAAGAAATAGGGATATTTTGGAGCTTAAGTCTTTGGTAGACACTGTTCATAATGAGATCCTGGATTACGTGAACTAAACCACTAAATTTCCGATTATAGAAAACTTGAAAGGCGCATTCGAACAGATCGCGCCTTTTCCTTTTGGTTCAAAAGGCCTCTTCACCCGATGCTATCTTGCACAAGAAGGCATATTAAATCTGACCGATCTCTCGCTTATATTTTAACCTATTATGGTGTGCACAGAGGATTTGTAGGTTCTCTGGTTCGTTTGTGCCACCAACCCTGACAGATCTAATATGGTCGATTTGTTGTTGAAATTGTGAGCCGCAGTTCTGACCAGATTCGTACTTCCATTGGCAACCGTGTTGTTTTTCAAAGACAAGACGCTTCGTTGCGGCAGTTAATGGATTTCGTTTTCCAACTACCACACTGGTAGTCCTTTTTGTTTGCAGCTTTGTTCCTTTCATCGCCGGATATTTTCTTCGGGCAATCTCCTCTAGCCCCAAAGCTAACAGGTCAGCAAACGTCGGATTTGGATGCGTATGAGAAATGAGATCTTTGACCTTATTTAAAAGAGCCACTTGCACTGACGTCAGTGTGAGTTCGATTCGCATCGATCCGTCACGCTGCACTGTTTTTCGCTCTTGCACCTTAATTTCAATGTCGAGCGTCTCTGCAATTATTTTTTGAACTTGGCATAGGGGTTGATGTTTTACTTTTTCCAAGAGCTCTCGTTTTTGCGCTGTGAGTTTGGCTGAAGATAAAGCACATTGGCTGTGAGTCCGATGCTCGAGCGCTTTTTCTGTTTTTAGCTTTTGCTTTATGCCCTGAGCCACTGCCGTTAGTTGCGTCAGGTTTAAAGCGCCCGATGAGATATCGTTTCTGATTTCTGGCACATCACCGAATAAGCGGGCAGCATCAATTCGTCTTTGGGCAGAGCCTCCATGATAGTTCATTTCCTTAACCAGGTATTCAAACAGGCTCGTGTGGTGGAACTTCAAATATAATTTTCGCCGATCGGCCTCGT
>JANOUF010000122.1:0-2194 GCA_031416685.1 Bdellovibrionales bacterium | reverse complement strand
CCAACTGAGCTACACCCGCACTTTTTTTAAACCAAGGAAGCGGCAAGATAGCCAGAATCCTGACACGTGTCAATGCTATCAATCGCACTTTTCAATCCCCGCACCCATGAAATTTTAACGAATCCAATAGCTTACGGGAGTGCCGAATATTGCGACTGTAGCCACGATCACTATCGTTCAACTCCAATTTAAGCACTCCACGAGGGGCTCGGGCCTTGCTCAAGCATCACTTGGTTAAATTTCTAAACTTTGAATGGAGTAAAAAAATGAAAGCAATCGCATATCTCGTAGCCGCATCCCTATTAGCATCATCAACTGGCTTTGCTCAAAACCAAGCCCTCGATCAACTCTTCGATGATTCTCAAGGCTCAGTTCAGCAAGAGCGCCAAATAGAAGCGGACAAAGTTCGTGCAGCTCATAGAGAAGTTGTAAGTCTTAAAACAAAAGTTACGGATCTTGAGCGTGATCTAAGTCGCTCGCGTCTCACTCGCAACGTGACACTGACTGTGACAGTGGCAACTGCAGCGGCAGCTGGCTGGCTCTTAAATTCAGCAATTCGTGGCAACTATGACATTACCGGCATGGGCATTCGCCTTATTGGAAGTGTTGTTCCAGGCGCAATTGCGATCACCTCAGGATTCGTCGCGGGTCGCGAAATCATGGAAATCAAGATCGATTCTGACCAGCTTGCGAAGTTAAACAAGAGTCTTGAAGCCGCAGAGAAAAAATTTGAAGCAGCTCTCAAAGAACTAACTAACAAATAAGAAATCCAAAAGGAGCACAAAAATGAAATCAGTTACATGCTTGTTAGTTGCAGCTGCTTTGGTCTCAAATACAGCGATGGCAAAAACAGAAAACGAACTTGATGGACTTTTTGATCAGTCAAAGACTCAAGTAAACGCGGAAATTAAAAAAGATGTTCGTAGTCTTCGTACTTTGATTCGCGATGCAAGCGAACTTGAACGTCAAATCGGCGTTGTTGAAGGCAATATCGGAACCACGAAAACTCTTGGAACTGTAACACTCGTGATCAGCGCGGGTCTTGCCGGATACGCAGGCTACCTTTTAAAGAAGCCAAATGGTCCACGAGGCGATGGTGCTGGCTTGATGTTGATGTTTGGCCAAATAGTTGGAGGAATCGTTTCAAGCGCAGGCGCAGTTGGTGCCGGAACACTCTCAGCCGGGACATGGATTAAGTTTTCCGTCGAGAAAAGCAAACTTGCTGAACTTAGAGAGTCACTAGCAGAGACAAAACAAGCCCTCGAAAGCAAAGTTGTCGAGCTAGAAGCTCAACGATAATTGAAACGACAATTGCTATGATATTTATGAGGCTCTGTCTTATTGCATCACTAATTTGGCCGTCGTTGGCAAATGCCGCAAAATCTAACGACGAGCTTGATCTATTGATGAAAAAGTCAGAGCCGCAAGTCGCAGCACAAATTGAATTGCGCAAAGTAAAGCTTTCGCAACTGCAAGCCGAAGTCGACGATTTGCGCTTGCAGATCGAGCAGGTAAAGCAAAAAATCAGCGTGACTCGTTACATTCAAAACGGGACCGTCGTCGTGTCGCTCGTCTTAGGAGTGGTGCTTGGTAAACTACTCAAGCGTGACGTCCTTGCTAAAATTCGTACAAATCCTTATGGAATTCGAATTGTCGGGTCCGCAATCGCATCTGTCGGACTTGTGACGACTGGCGGAACCGCTTATGGACATTATCTCGTAAAAGTTAAAGTAAATGACCTGAGCGCTCTCGAAGAGAAACTAGATAGCATTGAGCGTGCAATTGAAGAACAAAACGCAAGTTTAAATCCGTCGCGGAGGCAGCCATGATTCGCCTAGGTCGGATTTTTTGCGTTTTGATACTCTTCTCTCTGTTTTGTGTCACCGATGCGCGCGCAGCACTCTCGTGTCGTGATAATTTCGGTCGAGACCTTTTACCTTTAGAGGCGAAGGTTGCCGCAAATCCAAAAGCTGCACTCAGAGAATTGCTCGATTTAGATTCCAAGGGTATTCGAGATTCCTTTCTCAACCCCTTGGATAAAGTTCGGGCGACTCGCGCACAAAGACGTTTAAACAAAATAAAATTGGAAAAGTCTTTCACTAAAGAAAAACTCGAGCAAATCGTGGCCGATCTATTCATGGCTCGTTACGGTGATCCAAACAAGTACGAAATGCTTTTCAAAAACTACGAGGCG
>JANOUF010000121.1:0-1581 GCA_031416685.1 Bdellovibrionales bacterium | reverse complement strand
CGAAAAAAAGCGTTTGATTGATGTGTTAGTTGGTTATCGATAAGTACACAGCAACAAGCACGACCTATGCGTGTTCAACGTTTTGACAGACGTGGGCTTGAGTTTGTCAGGCCGATCCTCGGTACGGTTTAAATTCGCCATATTAGATTCTGTAGGTATGCAGATTGAACAATAAAGGCCTATGAACCATCTTCGAGTTTTCATTGTGTTTATAGCCTCATGCTCTTTCGGCTTTTCAGCACTCGCGGACGACGTCTGCCCAGCTGACGGTGAATGGCGAGCAGGCTATGAGTACCTTTACCCAAGTTTTTGTCGTCCAAGCGCACCGCGCGCCACCCAAGACTTAAAAACGTTCGACCTTGGCAAGTATCGGCTTCGTGGCTTACCAGTTCCACCACGAGGACCTGACGATCCCACAGGATTAAAAAGCGACACGAGATACTTAGCAGCGGTTAGTGGTGCGATGCTCGCACTTCTACAGTCACTTCCACAAGATGTTACACAATGGACCAAGCACGACGAAACGGTTTTTGAAGTTTGGGAAAAACATGTTCACAATCTCCCGCATATGGACTCCGACAGCTGGGTTTGGAACTACGTCGCGCACCCGATTTCCGGTGCTAGTTACTACCGAGTGTGTCGAGACAAGGGTTTCAAGTTTGGACAATGTTACTTCTATTCATTTTTAGTTTCAGCACTGCTCTGGGAATACGGCTTTGAAGCCGCCGTCGAACGTCCGTCTATTCAAGACCTCATTATTACGCCGACAGCTGGTGCGATACTCGGCGAAATTATGACCGTATTGGCAAAAGAGATTCGAGCCAACGACGGCAAGGTCCTGGGATCGAAAGCTTTGGGTACTACGCTTTTGGGAATGCTGAACCCCATGGGCAGCATGATCGATGGCCTTCGCCAAGTTGTAGATCCACTTGGTGAACGCTTGAACGCTGAAACCTTTATTCGATACGGCATTTCAAATCCGTATCGTTTTGGACAAATGCCCATCGATCCCCGCGAAACAACTTCACGTTTTGAAGTTGGAGTTCGTATAAAATTAAAGCCAGGCTGGGAACAAAAGTTTCTTCGTTTCTTCTAATCGGCTAGTCGCCGCGCCCAATAAATTCCGCTACAATGGCGCATGCCTCGCGTTTCGCAGTATCACGCCCAACTTCATGACAGCCCCACGCTAAAGAAATTCCGTGAGCTTCTCGGCGTGAGCGAGTCCGCTTCAAACGATGAATTAAAAAAAGCCTATCACGCCCTCGCCTTTCTTTATCACCCCGACCGAAACTCCGACCCGCAAGCGCCGCAACAGTTCCAACAAGTTCGCGAAGCGTTTGACTGTTTGATGGATCCACAGCGCGTGCAATCACTTAAACAAAATCATCTCAAAGAACGACTCTTCGACTTTTGCATTGAAGGGATTGATATCAGTTTTGGCGCCTTCTTTGGCCATCGCGTTTTCGTCGCTGGCGATAAACCTCTCCCTCGAGAAATGCGCATTGGTAGCGATCCCGGCCCCGATCCGCAATACGTCGAAAAAGTTTATGTCGAAGAAGACCGATCGATCCTCGATCACTC
>JANOUF010000120.1:0-11338 GCA_031416685.1 Bdellovibrionales bacterium | reverse complement strand
TGTAGCGAGCGCATTCAAACAATTCGGCCATAAGGATACGAGACAAAATTAGGATTTGAAAAATACACTCAAAATTGCGCCTGGAGCAGCCGGTCATAAAGGAAAGAAATATCTTTAAGGAGAAACTACCCGCGCCAATCGCGCGCGCACGGAGGCCTTTTGTATGGCTTTACCTTTAAGATGGGATTTTGGCTCACGCGCTTGAAGACCGCGCTTCCAATGAGTCGCGTTTGATAAGCTTCAATTTCGATCATGCCCGGCTCGAGTACTTTTACATAAATGTTTTTATTTTCTGGGCATCGAGGCTCGTGGAGTACAATTCGCAACCACCCCGCTCTTAGTTCATCCGTGCAGATGGATGCATTTCGAACAATGTCTTTAATTTGAACCACAAACCCATCGCGTCTTATATTAACGCCGATTTGATCTTTACGAATAATTAAACCTTGAACCTGCCAAGTGCCGGTCATCGAATTCAAATTAAGTGTAGGGCCCGTTTTTGCGCGCTGAAGGAGAGACAGAGTGTCTGGCTTTTGATAGAGCTGATCCGGAGTTGCAGCACACGACGGACGATGCTCATCTGGCTGAAGCGCATACGAATTCGCACCTAGCAAAAATATTGTGATCACAATCATTGAAATTTTTTGGTTCATATTGGCCCCCATTATTCTAGTGAGCGCTGCAGGAGATGGGCCAGCACCCAAAATGCGTAAAATGCAGCCTGCAACTCGAGACAAGGCAAAATTACTTGGGCGTAAAATTGTCGGCCTACTGTAAATTTTGTGTTTTAGGGGGTTCTTGACTTGCGACCGTGAAAAGAACTAAGACCATCTCAAGCTAATTAATAATCGTTTAACAGTTAGGATAATATGAAAATTATAAGCACTTCAGCTTTGATAGTCGCGACTTTGCTTGCAACTTCAAACACCTTCGCCTCGACTACGATCGATGTGGTTGGCGCGCAACAAGGCACGATCTATGCCGGCTCTCCTTCAGTTATTGACGAAAACTCGGCCGCAGATTTTGTCCAAATAGCACGGGATGTTGATAGTGGCATGCCAACCGGTAAGCGCATGCACCGCCCCATGCACTATCGCACCACATGGGACATGAGTAAAAATAAAGCTGTGCGAACAGCGATGGCGACTGGTGAAAATTTAGATGTAGTTGTCCATGATGCGGATTGCTCGACGGGCGTGTGCATTTCTGTTCACCTAACGGGCTGCACGATCACAGATGTACGAGACGTTCGGCCGCCTAGAGGCAGCGCTAGCAAAGTTGTGTATAGTGACATTACAATCACCTTTCAAAAAATCGAAATCCTAAAGTAATCATTTTAGTATTTGTAGCTTCTCGAAGATAGAATACTAATGCTAATCTCCCGCCTCGCCCCATTTAGTTCTACGCAATTGGCTGAATGGGGTATGGCTATCGTCGAGCCGAAAAAAAATTCGGACTAAGGGCCAAATACAGGAGCCCGACTCAAAGACAGTCTAAATGATCTTTGAGCATGTTTTAGGTACTGACCTATCATCAGGCCATTCAAAAATTTGTTATTAATCCCGACAACTTAGGATGACCAAATCATTACTTCTTGTTGTTGCAGCTATGATCACGACTCCGTCCCTGGCTCGCGCGTTCAACGATTCCTCAATCATCGCGAATGACGTGAAAGAATTAATTCAAAAAGTAGATCCTACAGGAGAAATCGAAACGGAATGGATTCAGAATTCAGCGGCCAACACCAGCCAAATGCGATGTGGAGACAAGAAGATTATCTTTTCTGTTCGCAGCTCAATAGAAGAGGCCTCGTCAACACTCTATTATCACTTAAGACTAATTGGATTTCTGTTCCCTCACCCACGGATTGAGATATTGCCGGCCCTCCAAAAATTAAAATCATTTTGTGGTTCGCAAGTCACTTGGGCTCCACGGCTTAAAAATCGAGGCTTTCACTTGCACACGCAACATCCTTCAGAGTTTCTTGCGGGATTCATGATGGGGAATTCGAACATTGCGCTCGATTACATTCGCTGGATGGTGCGGAACCAACAAAACACCTTACAAATACAACTGATCCAATTGAAAACAAAAGAATCAGACTATCTTCGCGAACAAATAAACCTCGCTCGTAAATGGGGAATTCGCAGCGGGCTTGGAGTTAGCTTTGCGTCCCTACAGCAAAGATCGCATAAACTGATTTCAACGATTGCATCCATGTCGCTCAAAGCAGGGCTTAAAAGTTTAGATAAAAACCTGCAGAAGCTGATCGATTACTATGCACTCGACTTTGTGTCGTTTGAACTCGGCACCTCTGAATTTACTAATACAAATCCGGTGCAGACCATTGCTTGGCTGAACTCCGCAGAAAACAAATTGACTGGTCGAGATATTAAAATGTACGTCAAAATACACGCCTCTAATAATCAAATAGATCCTGAGTATGGGAACTATAATTTCATCCCTCAGTATGCAAATGAGAATGTCGGCATCGAGCCTCATACAGTTTTCTTCTATGGATTGAATGACCCATACACTCCATTTTATCACCGCACGAATTTTGTCGACATGAAAGAGTTCTATATAAAAGAGGCGAAGCGAAGGCCGGCCATGTATTTTCCTGAGACCAGTTATTTTATCCATATGGATATCGATGCCCCCCTTTTCCTAACGGATTATCTTTTGGCTCGTACAGATGATGTCGATTGGATGGAAGAACATCAACTCGACGGAATGGTTAATTTTACGACTGGTCAAGAGCTTGGGTATTGGCTTTTCGATTATCAAGTAGCGCTACTCGCTGATCCTGCGAGTCGCAAGAATCCGTACTATGCGCTTGAGCTTTTGGGCGAAGACATCCCGACTTGGAAAACTATATTATCTTGGCAGAAAAAATATTTCAAAGATCAGCAACTTATTCAAATGCTTTTCTTTTCTAACATGATGGATGAGGTGTCGACTCCCCTCCACGAGCAAATCCTGTTAAAAAATATTCGCAAACAACGAGTAGAAACTGAGGAGCAACTACTAAAGATGGAGGGTGCTATCGCCAGCGCCCCGACTTTTGAGAAAGTGCGCAACCTAGAGTTAAAATCAGTACTGCAAATTACGCTTTTGAGAATGAAGCATGCTTATTCTGTTAGAACTGCGGCACTTAATTTCGATTCTGATCCGCTGAAAAGCCAAGGGGATTTGGCTCTGGCTACGAAAATCCGGAGCGAGGCGCAGACGGAAGTTGATTTTTTACTCACTAATTATTTGCGCTATCCAGAAGTCAAAGGACTGACTGAAAAACCTTGGCTAAACCCAAGTCCCTACGGATATGGTTACCTGGCGACGGTGAAAAACCTTTTCTTGTGGGAGCGCGAAGAACAAATGATTGCCAGACAGAAATTTAGCCCACTCTTTAAAAACTATGTGGATCCGCTGAGAATTGTGCTCGGGCGAAAGATCTACGAAGCGCTATTTCCGAAATCAAAGTATTAGAACCATAACGGTGCCCGCGGCGCTAGAAACGTCGAATTTTAGACGAAAAACGTCACTGCTGTCGAATAAACACAAATTTGTGCTCATCAGGAAATCATATACAGCACTTGATAAGTGTCTAACCTTTGCACTTATCCTATTTATACTTTTAGGGAGTAGCGATGATAAAATTGACCACAGTCTTGTTCGTAATTTTGCTATTCGGTGACTTCGCGTTTTCAGCGCCCAGCTGTGAAGCTCTCGTCGCTCCAAAAGTTTATCAACCGATTCGACACTTTTTCGCACGACTTCGGTTGGCGAAAGATAAACGACTTTTTACTCCGGGCGAATGGGTCCGATACAACGGTGACATTTACACTCTCACGAGCGCTTCAAATGGAACTGCGACAATCCACCAATCCGGTGGGCTTAACTTGAGAACGTACCAAGTAGCGACCGCTGATCTCTACAGGGAAGTGAATTCCTATAAGGGGATAAAGGCGGGCGATCAGATTCGTGTCGGTGATTCCTCTAAATACCAAGACCGTATAGGTGAAATCACGGTTATATTTGAAGATGGCATCGCTAATGTCAGATTTTATCCTGGCGGCTGGGAATGGGTGAAACTCTGAGCTGCCGATCTACCCCTGAATCATCGAGCGCGCAGTAAACCCGACCAATTCAATGATCAAAAAAAGATAGGGGCTGTAGCTTTCACTACAACCCCACAAAATTGTCGACGCTTGGATGCGCGTTAAGCCGGATTCTGTCTTTCTTGCGTCTTCGACAAGCTCAGCAAGAGAGGCGACTATTCCTCTGGGCGCCCGATTACTCGGAACGCTCAATGCAACCTTACCCGAAACTCTCCTGCTGGCCGCAGTAACTCTCGAATTGCTTCGAGAGATGGTTTCCTATTTGGTCTTGCTCCGCGCAGAGTTTGGCTGTTTTCACTCCAGCAGCTCCCCTCAAACTTCCCGTTCCCGGTAAGAGGCTCATAGCCCTGGACATTCTCTCTGTTCCACTGTTCCTCACCTTGCGGTGGGGGGTCGTTAACCCCTGCGCTGCCAT
Source organism: Bdellovibrionales bacterium (assembly GCA_031416685.1). Taxonomy (GTDB): domain Bacteria; phylum Bdellovibrionota; class Bdellovibrionia; order Bdellovibrionales; family JAMPXM01; genus JANOUF01. Next base: position 6,805 of record JANOUF010000120.1, on the reverse strand, counting down.
TCGGAGTCCGGACTTTCCTCCAGGTATTTCGTCTTACAACGAAACGCCCAGCAATCACCTATGCATCCAAACGTCTCTGACCCGGTTTGACCCGTCTCAAAGACTGGGGGCACCTTAACAGCGTTCGACACAAACCGCAAGCTTTCAGCTGTTTCAGTTTTAGAATTTCGACCTAATAACAGATGGTTACGCTGCTCAAAAAAATTGCCAGTCAAATTGTCAGTTAATTCGGATATTGCCCCTCAAACCTTAGTCCAGACACCCGATAAGTAAGTGTGGGGCCAATCAAACATTTGTTTTGAGCGGCCAATCAGCAGTACGTAATCGGGAGGTTTCAGGATGGTAAAAGCACGAGTCTACACAGCAAGAAAAGTTCTGATGATGCTGGCACTTTCATTCACAACCTTCTGCATGTTCATTACCATCGCTAAAAACTTCCTCGGCTGAGGAAAATTCGATCAATAAATTTGTAAACAAGAACAATTAGGCTAACATCTAGGTAGACCGCACTGATGCGGTTCATTTGCCAAGGAGAGCGGCCAGTTTTGGATAAGGACATCCAACCGCAAAATCTCGACCAAACCCAAGAGCTCTTACGCGAGCGACTTCCCGCTACACCACTTCATGCGCCCGAACTTGCTGGCGCGATCGCAGTTCCACTCCAACAACAACCTGCAAAGTTTCGAAGGTCCACTCCGATTGCAATTCTAAATCGTTGTGTCGGAGCATGTGAGCTTTGCGAGGTGATCGGGTGTCTTGCGCACGAAGAATTTTCACTCGAACAGATAAAAGAAAAATTAGAAGACGTAGCAATTAGCAATCGCCGTTACGCAAGCTTTGCGCCAAACGCGATCTTGTCTTCGCACTTCGGTGCAATCACGCAACTCGCGCGTGATGTTGGGGTCATTCCGGTTTTGCAAATTCACCCGGCCGTCGGCATTCGCACAAATTGGTCAAAAATAGTTGCGTGGCTAAAAGATGGTGGCGAGATTGAAGCCATTTTCGACAAAGCTTGGAACGTAGATGAACTTAGCTTCATCGACCACGCATCTGAACTAGTTGCTGATCGAATTCGCGCAATTATTATCCCTCGCCGTGGAGTTGCACTTCGCGATGTGGTCGCGTGCATCCCACAACCGCTCGCTGAGCGAGTTGAATTCATGTTGCCTCTCACTCATGACTTGGCTTGCGATGAGATTCGCTCAGAGCTCCAAACGCTCCGTGAACTTCTTCGTGAATTTGATATTCAGCCGTATCGTTCTTATGAAACTGCGGTCGGTGGGTTGCCTGAATGGTTTCGGATCTCACGAAAAGTAGACCCGCTCTTTGAAAGTACTTCGCTTCAGCCGCGACCCAAAGTTTCGATAATTATTGCGACAACCAATCGAAAAGAAGAGCTGATCAATAACCTTCGCCATCTTCAGCGCCAAACTCTCTCGCCTGATCAGTATGAAATCATTATTGTAGACGACGCTTCTGACGATGGAACTCCAGAGCGCATTCGCCAACACTTCGCAAGAACACCAGCGCGCTTTAACTTCCGATTTTACCGACTTAATCGCCCGTACACGAGAAGTAAAGGTGACGATCTTTATCGCGTAGCCCACGTTAGAAATTTCGCGGCCGAAATCGCAACGGCCGATAACTTGTGCTTCATTGATCCTGAAATTTTGGTTCCGGCTGAATTCGCCGAAGATGTGTTAGCGCAGCTTCAAACTACTGAGGTCGTTCAATATCCGCCACGTGTTGTACCTTTAGCAAAAAGCACGCAGCGTCCGCGCTACACAGAGTTGAACCCTAAAGATTATAGAACGGGGAAACAAGATTCTTGGAATCTTGGCTCAGGTTTGTGTCTCTCAGTTAAGCGATCGCGGTTCATTGAAGTCGGTGGATTCTCGGAGTCGTTCCACACTTTCGGATTAGAAGATGTGTTCTTAATTTGGCAGCTAAACCAAATTGGACTGACACTTCGTGATGCAGACAAGTCGGTTTTTTACCTCGAGCCTGCAGTGACCGACTCCGAATTTCAAAATTCCGCGGCGAAGAAGCGAAACATCGCATCTCGCTCAGCTCAAACTTTTTATAAGCTGACATTAGACGAAGATTTCTATCGCAAGTTTTTCCCGTTACTAGGACGGTTTGTAACTGCTCGCCGTATCTTGCAGATATTTAGCCGCTCGCAGCTAGGCCGACTTTTACTCATGCCAGCGTACGGCTTGATGTTGATCATCAAAGAACCTCAGCGTGTTCGCCAATTCATCCGGAGCTTGAAACGATGAGCGCAATTCAGATCTCGATCGTCATTCCAACTCGTTTTGGTGGTGAGCAACTCAACACAACGATCCAAGCGATCTTGCAACAACAGTCAGCACCTGCGTTTGAAGTTTTGATCGTGAGCAATTATCCAAATTACGAGCTCGAGCGCAGCCTTCAAGCCTGGGACAAATGTTTAAAGTATTTTTGTACCGGCGAACTTGGTGTTAATTCCGCTCGTAACTTAGGACTTCAAAAAGCAACGGGCGAAATCGTCCTTTTCCTCGACGACGATGTTTGGATTGAGGATAAGCTTTTCTTAAAAAAGCACCTCGACGCTCATCAACGTTTCCCAGAAGCAATTGGTGTTGGTGGACCGTGCACCCTTAAGCGCAACGCGAACTTGTTTGAGACAGCGTACCACTGGATTCTCAATACAAATTACGAGCGCGCTCGCGTTGATAACGATTACTCGGCGTCTCTGCCTGGCGGAAATGCGAGCTTTAAGACATTAGCTTTGAAGTCAGCGTTTCGCTTTAATCAGGAAATTGATTTTGGTGGAGCGGCAGATGAACTTTTCTATCGCTTGTCAGCCTCAGGGCAGAAGCTTCATTTCACAGACCGAATTGTTCTTGAACACAGAGCGCGCATCGGCTTTTTTGGATTTATCAAACGCGCTTATCTGCAGGGGCGCACCATAAAAGTTCAAGAGGTATTGGGGCAAACTTCGGCGTGGCGTTTTGTCGGAGCAACTCATTCGCGCAAGCGTCAGATCGCCGAACACTCAGGCGAATTCAATAAGAGTCTTAAACTTGCGTTTGCTCTCTATGACGTAACGTTGGCTGCAGCGAAGTCACACACGACTGAAGCGCGATATCAGCGACACATTACCGTGCTTGAAATTCTAAAAAACACAACGCGCGAAATTTTCGCTCAGTTTAAAGCGATTCCTCGCTCACAAAACTTCATGGAAGTTTTCGTAGCCCTTCGCTTTTCAATTTTCGGAAAGTAATTACGCTCTTTTTATTCTGGAAGATCTTGGTTTGCGCCGTCGCCACCGGGTTCACCGTCGGCTCCTAAACTCTTTAACGAGTAGTATTCTTCTTCGCGCGCGTAGAGATAGGACCTACCCCACGCATCTTCTAAGAGTGCTTGATCTAGATACGGTCCTTGCCAGCTTTTGCAATCTTCTTGCTTAGCTACGAGAGCTTGCAATCCAACTTCAGCTTTCGGAAAGCTTTTGCAATCTTGGTAAAATAAATCGAGCGCTTTGTTCACTTCGCGAAGGCGACTCACACCGATTTCTTGCTCTTTATTTGGTCGATAGAGACCGAAGTAACCAAGCGCAACAGCGAGCACGATCGCGCCCAGGGCGAAGTTCTGAAATCGCTTTCCTTGGGCTTTATTCTTTGGGTCTTGGCTGGTCGTTATCATCGATTGGTCATAGAACGCTTAGACTTTAAAGTCACACTTGCGCCTTTTGAAGGTACGCCGTTCCTTTTTGCGAAGCGGTGCGCTGCAAAAAGGAACGGCGTACCTTCAAAGCCCTTGGCGGTATTCGTGTCGTATGGCTAGGATTTCAGCATGAAGATCGGCGTGTCTTACATCTTCCTTTGTTTTTTGACGGCATGTGCAAGCCCACAGGTTTCTGCATCTGCTATCGCTAAAATCAAAGACCCGACTGCTGGCCCTCCGCATGTGTTTGGCTCCTACAACGCAGGTTGTATTGGCGGCGCAAAAGGCCTGCAGGTTTCTGGTGATGGTTATCAGGCCATGCGCACAAGTCGCAACCGCTACTACGGTCATCCAAGTTTGGTTCAACTCATAGCTCAAGCGGGTGTGCTGTTCGGAAAAGATTCTCCGCTTTTAATTGGTGACGTTGCACAGCCGCGTGGTGGTCCGATGCCGTCTGGTCACGCAAGTCATCAGATCGGTCTCGATGCCGACATTTGGCTTCAACGAGTACCGCAGTGGAACGAACAGTTTCGCGAGAAATTAGAATTTCAAACTGTCGTACGCGCTGACGGAAAAGCTGTTGATCCAAACTTGTGGCGCGCCGAATACGGCGAGTGGATTAAATGGTTCGCGAATCAACCTGGTGTTGAGCGGATTTTCGTAAATCCTGCGATCAAAAAACGTTTGTGCGAGGATTACAACCAAGCGGCATGGCTCAAACAAATTCGACCATGGTTTGGTCACGATGAACATTTCCACGTACGCATGCGCTGCCCAAGCGATCAGCCAAAATGCCGCGGCCAAGTTGCACCCGCAGGCATAGAATGCGGAAAAGAACTCGATTCATGGTTTGAGCCGCAGCCAGCTCCAGACCCAAATAAACCGCCGACGCCACGCCCGTACCCAACTTTACCTTCTGAGTGCAAAGGCGTCTTCGATGCGCCAGCGGCGTTGCACGATCATTCGTTCAACGAACCTTATTGATCATGAAAACATTTTTTTGAAGCGCTAACATTTCCGCGCCGGCGGTGTTTATCAAGAAAGATGTCGCCTATTTGATACGGCGACAGCCAGCAGCATTTAGCTCGATTAAATTAGGGCGATGCCATTTAAACGCTTCAGTTGTCCAGCGTTCTGGTTTTGATTGTTGAGCGTTACTGAAGATCTGTTTTCTTTTCTCTAGTATCGCTATGTCGTCGCCGCTGTGGCGCTTTGAGGGTGTGACATAGCCGATGGCGCTGTGAAGATGTTCATCATTGTACCATTGAGTAAATCGACTCACCCATTGTTCAGCAGAAGTGATGTCGTTGAACGGTCCGTAGGGATATTCGGGACGGTATTTCATTGTTTTAAAAAGTGATTCAGCAAACGGATTATCGTTACTTACACTTGGCCTTGAACACGATTGAATCACGCCGAGCTCTCGTAGCTTTTCAACAAACATTGTACCCTTCATTGAACTGCCATTATCATTATGAACTCTAATTCCATCTCCGTTGATTTTTTCACTAGCTAAGATCCGTAAAAATAAATCAACTGCGATTTGTTCTCGCTCTTCTAAATTAATCTCCCAACCTAAAATCTTTCGGCTAAATATATCGATGTACATGTAAAGTCGAAAATACTTACCCCGAATAACACTTCGTAAGTACGTAATATCCCAGCACCAAACTTGATTGGGTTTAGTTGCTATAGTTTCAAGAGGCTCAACTCTAGTTGGTTTTTTTCCACGGTTTCTGTGGCCAAGTAAGTTTTCTCCTCGTAACAATCGATACATGGTGGACGCCGAGCATAGATACTTTCCTTGGTCGGCCAGCCGAGCTACAACCTTATTGGGTGGATCATTACAAAATTCTTTGCAATTTAAAGTCTGCAAAGCTTCCTGCTGCTCAAGTTTTGTAAGTGCCTTTGCATGGTGATTAGGGCCCTGCCGTTTATCCTCTAGGCATTCTGATTTCTTCCAACGCTGCAAAGTTCGCACTGATATTTCAAGAGCATCGCAAAGCACTGTTAAGCGAACTCCTTTTTGAACAGTACTAATAATTATTCTGATAATTTCTTTTTTGATTTCACTTGAGATTTTCTGCCCGCGGCACCGAGCAATTTTTGGACTTTTTTTTGAGTCTCAATGATTATCTGCGCTTCTTTTAGATCTTTTTCAAGCTTAGCGATTTTATCGCGAAATGCTTTCTTTGAATCAGGTCTCATTATCACCTCTGCTTCTAAACCCTGTCTCATTTGAACCTCCCAAAGTTCAAGCTCAGAAGTGTGAAGTCCATGTTTTCGTAAAAACTCTCCTCGCTTTACGCCTTTTAACTGCCGACTTTCGCTGAATAGCGTAAGTTTCTCGCTTGATAACCTTCCAGAATTTTCGTGAACCTTGCTACCCATTGATGCCTCCTTAAAAGACGACATCTTTATAGACATATAGAGACGCCGCGGGTACTGCTGCGTTATGAACTGACAACATTGTCTGCCGATGATCAAATATTCCAAATGATCCGAACCGAACGCCTCATCATAAAATCTTGGAGCATTGACGATGCAGCAGATTTTTATGAGCTCAGCCAAGATACTGGCTTCAATTTGTTCCCAATCACTCGATACGAGCAGAAGACTCTCGAAACCGCTCGAGATTGGCTAAAACAAAACATCGAGTCGGTTTCTAAAGGTGGCCTTGGCTTTCAAGGCATTTGGGAGAAAACGTCCGGGACACTAATCGGCATTGCGGGCTTTCGCTTATTCCATTTAGAAAAAGAAAATCGCTACGAAATTACGTACCGTTTGCGCGAAAATGCATGGGGAAAAGGATACGCAACTGAAGCAGCTCGAGCGATGGTCAATTACGGCTTCTTAAACTCACCTGCAAAAGAAATTGCTGTTTCGATCACTCCTGACAACGAAGCTTCGATCAAAGTTGCAAAAAAATTGGGATTCAAGTGGACCAACAATGAAACGCTGATGGGCGTTCATGCGGAAATATTGCGAATTTCTCGAGAGGAATTCAAAAAACTCCAACCCTAACAATTCAGCGGCGCCACGGAATTGTTAGCTCATGAACGCTGGCGCCAGAGTTCTATGCGATCCAAAAACAAAA
>JANOUF010000119.1:0-6264 GCA_031416685.1 Bdellovibrionales bacterium | reverse complement strand
CCAACTGATCGTTTTCGTTATTCGCTTGTGGAACATACTTTGGATCCACGTTAAACGAGAACTGTGCCTTCTCTGGCCCAGCTTTCAACAACTTCGGACCACCACGGTAAGCTTCGCCTGGAAGACCAATTCTTACACGATCGTTACCCGAAAGTTGGATGCGAGTCGTAGCGCCTTCGTGTGACATCGTTTTGTCATAGATGGTCAGATCCGATTCGATTCTAACTTCGTTCTGTTCCTTACCAACCGTGATGCGAATTTGTTCTTTTTCGAATGACTGCAAACGTGGATTTGCAATGTTCACTTCGATTTGGCGGTGAACAACGTCGTTCACTTTCGTTTCAGTTCTCTCAACCGGAACGTCGTACTCTTCGTCAACTAGGACAGTTTCGTATTTTTGGCAACGATACTCAACCGTTCCGCAAGAATCAGCGGCGTAACCTAAATTCACGAAGTTCCTTTGACGATGATTTACGAGAATCTCGTACGCAACCTCTTCGGAGATCACGCGGTTCTTTTCCGCACGGCGAACTTCGTCACGGAAGTCATTCCAAGAACGCGGTTTGCTGTGGAAGTAACCTTTAGCAACCAATTCTTTTGCGTCTTTGTTTAAGCCTGCAATTGCATCCGCAAGTTTTTGCGGCTTTTCTGCTTTTGGAGCGGAGTAAAATGCGTTCCAAAGTTCGCTTTGCCCGCCGTTTTCAACTGTACATTTGTAGTCGTAGCAGTTTCCCCAAACTCTTCTGGTCGCTGGAACTTGACGAGTTCTTCTCTCGTTCACGATGACAGTCCACTTCATGATCTGTTCGATTTTAGCGTCATACCGAACTGAGCCACCTCGTTGGCCAACCGCTACGTTGTAATTATGGCGTTGCCATTCGATCGTAGGCTCGCCTGATGTTGCTGGCGCACGATCAGCTGGGCCTAATGTTTTATAACCAGTCGGTTCTTCATAGGCTGTGATGTCTGCGTAGTTTTTTGCGCCATGCGAGCAACCAATGCTCAAGAATAAAATCGAAAGAAGTAAGAGCTTCTTCACGTCAATGCCTCCAAGTGTCAGTAAATAAAAGTGACACTCTTAGGTTGATCGACGTTTACGTTTCGGTGAAGTGGTTTCCGAGGGGATTTCGAGTTCTCGTCAAAGGGCTAGACTTAAGGACTAGCCTGTCGTCCTAGGAGACTTTAGTTAGTTAAAGTCTTCTTAGCCAGTTTCTTGCCCAATTCGACACCGGGCTGGTCAAAAGCATTGATGTCCATGACTTCGCCGAGTGTGCCTACCACAACTTCTAACAACATGATGAGAGCACCAAGCGATTCTTCGCTGAGATCTTTTCCCTTCAGTGTGAGTGAGTGAACTCCTTCGCTTTGAAGGGCGTCGCGTGTCGCATCGGCCATCGCACCAAAAAGCTGACCCATGCCTTTTCCTTGCATGAGCGTCTGACTATCAAAAAGATTTTTTTCAATTGTTGGACCGGCGGCTTCGGATTGCGCGACACGGAGGAACCACAAGAATTTGTCTCGAGCACCTTCCATCACTTGTTGAAGAATGGAGTGTTGATCGGATGATCCGATTGCAGAAATCGGCGTGCTTGAGCGCATGGCTGGCATGCCTTTACGATTTTCTCGCTTGCCGAGTGATTCAGCCCAAAGTTGCTGCGTCCAAAGTCCAAAATCGCGCAGGCCAGCTGCGTACGCCCAGAAGAGCGTGATCCATTCTTCTCTTTTCCAGCTCGCTAATGTATGCGCAACGAGATGTGCGACAAGTTCATCTTGCTCAATTGCCCACTGAGCACCCTCTTTGATTTTGTTTATATCAAGACCGTAATAGGCTGCCGGAAACATTCCCACAGGGCTTAAAACTGAAAACCGTCCACCAACATCTTTTGGAATTTCAAGCGTTGGAACATCTTCTTTCTTCGCCCAACGCATAAGTGGATTATCGTCGTTTTCAGAAATGACTGTGCAGTTAGCAGAAAGTTTTCTGTGGCCCGAAGTTCTTAAATATTGGTCGATCGCCTCAGCCATGGTGAGAGTTTCAATCGTGTTGCCACTCTTACTGATGATCGCATAATGCGTATTCTCAAGATTTTTGTTCGCCTTGAGCCATTTCCAAAAATAATCTGAGTCGACGTTATCGATGAATTCAAGGTCATGAACTTGATCATATCTGCGAAGTGCTTGAAGCAGCGATCGACCACCAAGAGAACTTCCGCCCATTCCGAGTACAACTAGGGTTTGAGAAGTTCGGCGCGCTTCCCGCGCGCGCGCTTCACTTGAAGTCCACAAAACTTCGCGGTTCGGAAGATCCAAAAAGCCCAAATCTTTGCGCGCTTTTAAAGCGGCGAATGATTCGCGGCTTTTCAGCACCAAAGCTTCATCAGGTTTTATTGTTTCATTCTGTAGTTGCCACATGTGCGGTCTCATCCCCAAATCCGAAGGATGAGAATTTTTTAACAGAATTGGGGACGCACTGGCAGTGAAAAAGCCGTTATGACACGGCGACGTCTTCTTCGATTCGGTGATAACCACGCCATTCTTTCAGACGACCACGAGGTCGTCCTCCATCGTCTGGATATTCCAGGAGCACATAGGTCATTTTTGTGATCTTACCTAGAGAATGTACGTCGAGAGAGGTGATATCCGTCCAAGTGCCGGTGTTGAAATATTCCTTATCACGGCCCCATTGGCGATACTGATAAACGTGGGAGTGACCAAAAATCACAGTGTGGACACGTTCATCAGCTAAAATTCGTCGAGCGCTTTCGCTTAAGTCAGGAAAAATTGCGCTCTCGAAAAGCACTTGCATGATCCGCTTGAAAGGGAATTGGCGGCGCGGATCTTTAACAAAGACGGATGTGAAAAAGTATTTTATCAGTTTCCAAAACGAACGAATGGTGAACTTTGTTTCGTTCATCAAAGCCCATCTCAGCATATATTTGAAAGGTCGAACCTTATCCACATGCGGGTGCGTCTCTTTTACTTTTAGGACGAAGTCGATGAAGAAATGTGAACCGAATGGTAAGTTCAAAATTGGTTCAGGCAGGTTCTTTTTTAAGAAGAATTTTTTTGGATCCAAGCGGTTCGCGGCTTCGTGCATATGGCCGTGTTCAATGTGAACGCCATCGAAGAAATACACTAGATTTTTGTAACGAATCGATGTCCCAACAGCTTCGTTGAGCATTGCGCGCGTGCCAGGCCAAAGCATGCACTGATCATGGTTTCCCACGATGTATGTAACCGTACGGTTTTCCATCAATAAAAATTCGCGAAGTGCTTTAAAGAATTCAGGGTGACCATTGATGATGTTTCTTAACTTCTCCATCGAAATAGATTCGGTAATGACGGTCAAGTGATGACCGCGGTAATCTACTTGAAGGAAATTAAGAAAATCGCCGTTAATGATGAGCTCGACTTCGCTGTCGCGATATTCGCCTTGCGAGTAGTAGTGAATGAATTCGGCGAATTTCGTATCAAAGAAGAACTCTTCAAAGGCATTAGTCGATCCGTCAGGAAGCGTTTTCCCAAGTCCAAGATGCAAATCGCTTAAGATGAGCTTAATTTTGCGTTTCATTTTTACTTTTACTCGAAGTCGTCGCCTGGTTACCCATTAGCTCGCAATGTGAATCACATTGCGGCTCTTGTGCTTGCCATAGTACATCGCTTCGTCAGCCATTTGGAGAATTTCGTCGGCAGACTTAGCATGCTCTGGATATGTCGCGATACCGATGCTCACAGTGATTTTAACCTTGTTACCGTTAATATCAAACGTCGCATCAGCAGCTCTTTGGCGGAGACGTTCTGCAACCAGAGCCGCGTGCTTCGAATTCGCCCCACTCAAGACGATGACGTATTCGTCACCACCGTACCGGAACGCGAAATCGCTAGTGCGAATGCTGGATTTAAAAATTCGTGAAAGTTCAATGAGAACTCGGGAGCCCACCATGTGACCCTTTGTATCGTTCACTGTCTTAAAGAAATCGACGTCACAGAAGAGTACCGAGAATTCCTTCTCAGTCGCTTGAGCTCGCTGCAATTCTTGGTCGAGCACTTTTGGCAGGTACCGTTGATTGTAGAGATCCGTCAGATCGTCTTTATAAGTCAGGCTAACGAGGTGTTGGTACTCGAGAGCTTCCATTAGCTGTTGGGCTAACAGGTCAAGATATGGCTCGAGTTGTTCACCTGCGCGGATTGTCTCCGGCTGTTTTGGCGCGACAAATATAAGATAACCGATCGGCTGCCCGTAGCCATCGACTTTCAAAGCGCGAACTGGAATTACAAAATCACGCGAATTGAGTTCGCGCGGATGCGGAGCCGCGGCCCATGCTTTGCCATGAGTCAGCGACCAAGACGAAAACACTTGTTCAAGGTCTGAACGTGTAAACTCTTTTGCTGAATTCCAATGATTACGGCTCGGCTTACGCTGGTCGAGTGGGATGTTTTGGTTAGCAAAGAATCGCACGGATTCTTCTGCGATCAAACCATCTTCGAACCAAAGAATATTTTCGCACGGAAACTCGTCCGAGAAAATATCGAGTGCTCGTTTAATAACGAGCTGCACGTCAACGGTGCCGATTGCCCGCATGAATTGGTCGATCTTCATCGCACGCTTTTGCGTTTCACTTAATTGCGTTTCTAGTTTCGAGAAATGTACAAGGTTCTCCACACGGCGAATCAGCGACTGCACGGTCGTGGTGATATCAAGCCATTCGTGAAATGGAGACTTCAGCCAATCTTGGCCCTGGAAGTTCGCTTCTTCGACGACGTGAACAACTGGCGTTCTTGGATGCTCTTTGCAGAGACGATTGAGAACAGTTACGAATTTATGAGGATGAGTCGGAACATGAAGTACAGCTTCTGCACCGCTAGCTAGGTGTTCACGCAAGGTAGCTTCATCGCTGGCCTCCATATACACATAACCACAGGCCACGAGTGCTCGCTTAAGCCTTCGCGCTGTAACAGAACCATCATCTAAGAAAACAACCTTATTCGACATTATCCGATTTCCTCTAAAAATTGCCGGCGCTTAGGAGCGGCGATTACTCAGCCTTCTTTAACCCAGGATCCTCGTCCCCTTCGAGAATCGTGAGCGCGATACGTAAAGCACGTACCACTCGCCGAGCCGTTTCCTGTTTTTCTTTGTACTGGTTATAAAGTTCTTGGCTTCGAACTTTGCTGTTCTCAATTTCAAATTTCATCTGATCGATCTCACGCTTAAGGCGCATGATCATATCGTCTTTTGTACTAACCAGGGTCTGGCTTTCCATTTTTACGATTTCAAGTCTGTGTTCAAGCTCACGCTCGCGAACGCGGATCTTTTTGAAGTTACCTTCAAGCCGAGTTTCGGCTTCTTCGAGTTTCGATTTAAGGTCCATGTTTTCGCGGTCTCGTGCATTGAGCTGAGAGCGCAAAATCTTTTTCTCTTCCTCGGTCGTCGTTTGTGTTTCATGCAAACGGTTCTCAAGGTTTTCAGATTTGGCTAAAAGCTCATCGGTTCTACGGCGAAGTGTCTCGCCTGCCGACGCAAGCTTTTCACTTTCGCGGCGCAAACGATCGAGTTCTGCTTCGAGTTCATGGATGCGCCCTTGAGCGATACGCAAACCTTCAGTTTGACGTAGCATAAGATCCGCTGGTGTTGCCGGCATCGCAGGCGATACCGATTGAGTCGAATATACATTCTGATTTTTAACGGCTGCGCTTTCAATACGAGGCTTTACTGAAACTTCACTCGTTGATGGGATGCGCACTGTCTTGTCGCTCACCGCAGGCTCATCCAGCGATGGTAAATCAAAGCTAACATCTGAAGACGACGCATCAGATTTTTGCACAATCGTTTCCGCTTGACGAAGCTCGCTGAGCGATGGTTTTGCTACTGCTGGCTTCGACATAATCATTGTCGGATTCGGCGGCATCGGCTTTTTCGTAACCGGTGATAATTTTGGTTTGTCGCCAACAAGTGCAAGCGTTCGAGTTGGATTCGCCTGCTCCTCATCGATTTCAAAAACGATATCCTGATCGTCTTCTTCGTCTCGCTTTGGCTTATAATTGTTTTTTGGCAATGCTGGCGGCTGTGGCTTTGCGCGCACGCCATCGCTTCCACTCCTGACATTTTGAGAAGGCGCGGCTTTGCCTCCCTCGTTGTCTAAAAGCGAGTCGATCAAATCTTCAGCTGAATCGGACTTCTTTTTCTTTACCATTCCTAGTTCAACTATCGGAAAAGCGGAGCTTTTTATTTACGTTTTCGCTTTGGAAATCGACTGAAATCTC